>NZ_DASYZI010000331.1:0-1530 GCF_035946395.1 Actinocrinis sp. | reverse complement strand
TCGGTCTGCTCCTCGACATCGCGCGCGGACTTGAGCAGCCGCTCGGAAACCTCGGCGGCCGCCGCGTCGACGCCGCGCTTGAGGTCCATCGGGTTCGCCCCCGCGGCCACTGAGCGCAGCCCGTAGTGCACCATCGCCTGGGCCAGGACCGTCGCCGTCGTGGTGCCGTCCCCGGCGATGTCATTGGTCTTGGTGGCGACCTCCTTGGCGAGCTGGGCCCCGAGGTTCTCGTACGGGTTCTCCAGCTCCACCTCCTTGGCGACGGTCACGCCGTCGTTGGTGATGGTGGGGGCGCCCCATTTCTTGTCGAGTACGACGTTGCGGCCACGCGGGCCTAGCGTCACCTTCACGACGTCGGCGAGCTTGTTGACGCCGCGCTCCAGCGAGCGCCGGGCGTCCTCGTCGAACTCCAGGATCTTGGGCATTGACTCTTCCTCAACAACCTACGGTTGGTTCGAGTTCCGACGCAGTCGGTGGGGCAGGACCCGTGTCCTGCCCCACGAACCGCGAATCTTAACTACTTGTCGATGACGGCGAGCACGTCGCGAGCGGAGAGCACCAGGTACTCCTCGCCCGAGTACTTGACCTCGGTGCCGCCGTACTTGCTGTACAGGACGATGTCGCCGACCTTGACGTCGATCGGCACTCGCTTGCTCCCTGCGTCGTCAAAGCGTCCCGGGCCCACCGCAAGGACCTCGCCCTCCTGGGGCTTCTCCTTGGCGGTGTCCGGGATCACCAGTCCGGACGCCGTGGTCTGCTCGGCCTCGAGCGGCTTGACCACAATCCGGTCTTCGAGCGGCTTGATTACTACCTTGGTGGCGGTCGACACGTCTGACCTCCCCCTCCGGAAAGGCTAATGGTGAGTTGCTAGAGAGGGCGAACGTGGCGGCCTGCCGTCGCGGGGGTCAGACTGCCTCGTCGCGTTAGCACTCTACACTAGTGAGTGCTAAACCCGAACATAGTGGGCTCAAGCACACTCGTCAATTCGAGCCGACCGGCTGCCAGCGCGCCTGCTTTTGCTCTCTGTACACAACTGATTACATGGAGCCACTAAGATGGCCGGGTGACCGCTCATCTCGGCTCGCGCGAAGGGACCCGGATCAAGGCCTGACCAGCCCGCGGGGCGGGTTAGGGTGTGCGGTATGCCGCAGGTATCGCTGGACCGGGCGCGCGCCGAGGAACTGGACGCGGCGGACCCGCTGGGCGGGTACCGCCGGCAGTTCATGTTCGGCGACCCCTCGCTGATCTACCTGAACGGCAACTCGCTCGGCGCGCTGCCGCTGCCGGTCTTCGCGCGGATGCAGACCATGCTCCGCGAGGAATGGGGCACCGCGCTGGCCCGGTCGTGGGACCACTGGGTGGACCTGCCGACCCAGGCGGGTGACGTGGTCGGCGAGCTCGTCGGCGCCGCGCCCGGGCAGGTGATCGTCACCGACAACACCACGGTGAACCTGTACAAGCTGGTGACGGCGGCGCTGGACGCGCGGCCCGGGCGGCACGTGATCATCACCGACCACGACAACTTCCCCA
>NZ_DASYZI010000330.1:0-7642 GCF_035946395.1 Actinocrinis sp. | reverse complement strand
CCGAACAGGTAGCCGAGCGCCGCGGCGTGCATCGCCTCGACAGGCGCGATCGTCGCGGCCGCGGTGACTGTCGATCCGAGGCCGGTCAGGCTTTCGATGGCGGCCGTGTAGGTCTGGGCCGCCTGGATCTCCAGGCGCTGTACCGCGGCGACGGCCGCGCCGAGGTCTGACGCCGAGCCGACCGTGCTCATCACCTGTGCGTTGCCCGAGAGCGGAATTCCGGTGACGGCCGGCTTGTGCGCGGCGCGCAGGATCGCGTTCCACGTCGCGGCGTGCTGGACGTGGTGGGCCAGCGCGGTCTGCACGAACGCGGCCAGCGCGGGCACCGCCGGCCCGAGCTTTCCGGCGCGCAACGCGGCGTCTATGGCCTGATAGGCGCTCACCGCCTGGTTCTCCAGCGCGACGGCGAGCGCCGCGGTTCGCAGCTCACCGGAATACGGCGAGGGCGCGGCGACGGCACCGCCGCCGCACGCCTCAAGCGCCAGTCCGACGCCGAGCCCTGAGATCCCCAGGACGAACGCCCGCCGGGACCGGCCGCTCGCCGTGCTCACCGCGCCACGCCTTCGTTGATCGCGGACGCATCCGCAGTGGGGTACGTGACCTGCGGAATGCCCGCCGTGCCGGCCGACGCCGGGAGTGAGCGCACGTCAGCACCGATCACGCCCAGCCCGGAGTGCCCGCCGTCGAGCAGCGTGCGGACGATCAACAGTTCCGCGCTGTGCTGCGCCTCGACCGACGCGACGTTCACGAACATCGAGCGCAGCGCACCGCCCGCGGCCAGGCTCGCATAACGCGTACAGGTCTGCGCGATGATGCCCTCGATCTCGTTGAGCAGGCCGGCCAGCGACGAAGGACCCCGCATCCCGGCCAGCAGTCGCCCCACGGACTCGGCGTACCGAGCGTCAGGGGCGTGCTGCTGAGCCCCGCCGGCCTTCACCACGGCCTGGTTGAAGGCCTGCGCGTGCGCCGCGTGGTGCGTCCGGTTGCGCGCTATCAGATCTCGCAGTCGCGCGCTCCCGGCCGCCACGAAGGGCATGCTCGCCGCCGACGTGTAGGACACGACGGCGAGGTTCTCCAGCGCCGCGGCCGTTTGAAGAACCTGCACGTCGAGCGGGGCCTCGGACGTCGCAGCACTCGGCGATGCGGTCCCGGTCACGGGCTGGCTCCGTTCGACGGGCTGACACTCGTCACGACGGGCGCGAGCGCCGTGCCGACGGTCACCTTGTAGTGGCCGACGAACGTGTTCGAGCTGCCCGGCGTGGGGTCGGCCTGTGTGACCGTCACGTCGACGACGTAGCTGCTCTGCCCGAAATCGGCCAGCTTCCCGGTCACCACTCCGGTGGAGAAGTCGATCTGATCGCACGTCTTGTCGATGCTGCACGGGAGATCTGTCGCGGTGTACGTGACCGTGCCGCCACCGTAGCCGCCGTGCACGGTCCCCACGGAGAAGACCAGCGCGGAGTTCGCCGTCTGGGTGATGTCGGTGATGTGGTCCACGACCAGCGGCGGGGTGTTCACCGTCAGGCTCACCGTGACGGGGAAGGTCGCGCCGGTGGAGTCCGCGACCGTCACGGCTTCCGTGTCCGCGAAGGAAGCGCACTCGAACTGGACGGACGATCCCGATCCGGAGACCGTGGCGCTCGAACACTGCGTGTCCGGGGTGCCGGAGAGCATTCCCGTCGCGGGATCGATCGACAGCCACGGCACGCCGACGGGGTGCGCGAAGGCGAAGGAGTAAGGCGGCACGCCGCCCGTCGGCTGGATCGCCGTGTGGAGCGCGACGCCGAACGTGCCCGTCACGTTGTACGAGCCCGGCGCGGACAGGGGCGTGACGACCGTGATGGAGAAGTCGACACTCTGGGGCGGCACGCCGCCGTTCAGGTCGCTCAGCGTGAGCTTGACCGGGTACGTTCCGGGGTTGTCGCTCTTGCTCACGGTGCCGGAGATCTCACCGGTCGCGGTGCTGAAGCCCAGGCCGTCCGGCAACGTGCCCGATTCGGACCAGAGATACGAGCCCGAGCCGCCGGCCGGGACCGTCGGGGTCAGGGTGAACAGCTGCCCGACAACCGCGCTGGGTACCTTCGGCACCGAGAACGTCAGCGGGGACGTGACTCTCAGCTTGAGCGTCAAGGTCGCCTTTTGCGGCGGCGGGCCCGTGTCAGTCACGGTGAACGTGATCGCGACAGGAGTGGTCGTCGTCGCCAGGGTCGTGCCGGAGATGACTCCGGTGACGGGGTTCAGGCTCAGGCCGGTCGGCAGGGTGCCGCTTGCGATCGCCCAGGTGTACGGCGCGGTTCCGCCGGCCGCCGTGAGCGCCTGCGAGTACGGCACCCCCAGCAGCACGTCGGGCAGCGACTGCGTGGTGACCTGTAGCGAACCCACCACGGTGATCGACAGCGACTCGGTGGAGGTCAGCGGCGGCGAGCTCGCATCGGTCATCTGCACGCTGAAGGGGAAGACGCCCGTCTGCGTGGGCTGACCGGTGATCTGGCCGGTCGCGGAGAGGCTCAGGCCGGGCGGCAGGGTGCCTGTCAGGGTCCAGACGTACGGTCCGGTGCCTCCGGCAGCGGTGAGTTGCGCGCTGTAGCCGCCGGCTTGGGCGACCGCGGCCTGCGGAAGGCTCGTGGTCGTGCCGGTGAGGACGGGTACGACGATCAGTGTCAGCGGCTGTGAGGTCGCGGTGCGCAGCGGGTGGCCGGCGTCAGCGGCGGTCACGCTGAACGCGGTGTCCACCGCCTTGGTCGGGGTTCCGCTGATCACGCCGGTCGCCGGGTTGAGGCTCAGCCCGTCGGGCAGAACCCCGGACTTGACGGACCACGTGTAGGGCCGCGTTCCGCCGGTCGCGTTCAGCGCCAGCGAGTACGGCGTGTCAACGACGCCGTCCGGCAGCTCCAGCGTGCTGATACCCAGCGGATCGGCGACGGCGATCGAAAGGTGCTGGGTGGCCGCCTGGCTCGGCGTGGTCGAATCGGCTGCCTGAACGGTGAACCCGAAGGTCCCGTCCGTGGTCGGCGTTCCGCTGATCAGACCGCTGCCGGCGTCGAGGCTCAGCCCGGCGGGGAGGTCACCCTGCCCCGGCACCAGCGACCACGTATACGGCGCGGTGCCGAACGCACCCGCGAGCGTCTGCGAGTACCCGGTCCCCGTCGTCGCATCCGGCAACGAGGACGTGGCCACGGATGGCGGGACCACGACCGTGATCGTGAACGTCTGAGTCACAGACTGCGCGGGCGTGCCCCCGTCGATCAGCTGTGCGGTGAACGTGACCGTACCCGACACGGTCGGGGTTCCGCCGATCACGCCGGTGGCCGAATTCAGCGTCAGGCCCAGCGGCAGACTGCCCGAGGAGACCGACCACGTGAACGGCCCCGTCCCGCCGGACGCGCCCAGCGCCAGCAGGTACGGCGCGCCCTTGACGCCCTCCTGCGGCAGCAGCGCCGGAGTGCTGAGGACGAGGGGTTTGGCGACGGCGATCGAGAGATGTTGGGTGGCCGCCTGGTTCGGTTTGGTCGAGTCGGTGGCCTGAACGGTGAACGCGTAGGTGCCGGTCGTCGTCGGCGTTCCGCTGATCTGGCCGGTGTGCCCGTTGAGCAGCAGTCCGGCAGGAAGCAGACCCTGGCCCGGCACGAGCGACCACGTATACGGCGCTGTGCCGAACGCACCCGCGAGCGTCTGCGAGTACACCTTGCCCGTGATCGCCCCCTGCAATGAGGACGTGGCCACGACCGGAGCGTCGACGACCGTCAGCGTGACCGGCACTTTGGCGGTCTGCGCGGGTGGCCCGGGGCTGACCACCTGTAGCGTGAACGATGAGGTTCCTGAGATGGTCGGTACTCCGCTGATCTGGCCGGAAGACGAGTCCAGCGTCAGGCCCAGCGGCAGGCTTCCCGAAACGGACCACGTGTACGGCGCGGTGCCGCCGGCCGCCACGAGCGTCAGCGAGTAGGGCTGGTTCTTCACGCCCTCCTGCGGCAGCGGTGTCGGATGCCCCGCCGGCAGCGGCGCCGGGGTGGTGATTATCAGGGTATTGGCGACGGGGATCGACAGCTGCTGGGTGGCCGACTGTGGCTGCGCGGCCGAGTCGGTGATCTGGGCGCTGAAGGTGAACAACCCGGTCGTGGTGGGCGTGCCGCTGATCACGCCGGTGGCCGAGTTGAGAGCCATTCCGGGCGGCAGTACGCCCTGGCCCGGCACCAGCGACCACGTATAAGGCGCGGTGCCGAAGACCCCCGTGAGCGGCTGCGAATACAGACCTCCGACGGTCGCGCCGGGCAGCGAGGACGTCGAGATGGCCGGAGCGTCGATGATCGACAGCGTGAACGTCTTGGCGGCGAACTGGTAGGGCGGTCCGGAGTTGACCATCTGCACCTTGAACGAGGTCGTGCCGATCGCGCCCGCCGTCCCGGTGAGCACCCCGTCGGGCGAGAGCGTGAAGCCCGGCGGGAGCGAGCCGGAACTGACCGACCAGGTGTACGAGCCGGTGCCTCCGGAGCCGGTGAGCGACTCGGAGTAGGTCTTGCCGAGCACCGCCTGCGGCAGCGCGACGGTGGAGACGGACACCGGGCCGACCACGTTGACGGTCACGGACCCGGACACGACGGCCGCGGAGATGCTCGTGCCCGGCGCACCGCTCGCGGACGCGCCCGGCGCGCCGAGCTCCAGCGTCGGCTGCGGCGTCACGACCGCGGAGGGCGACGGGGACGCCGAGGGCGAAGACGAGGACGTGGCGCTGGTCGCGGTGATGGTCGCGGTCCCCGGGCTGACCGCGGTCACCACGCCGGACTGCGAGACCGTCGCGACGGCCGGGTTCGAGGAGGTCCAGACGACCTTCGGGTTCGACGTCGCGCCGCCGGAGGCCGTGCCGTTCACGGTGGCCAGGTCGGTCGCGCCGGTCAGCACGGTCGGCGCGGCGACCTTGACGGTCAACGACGTGAGCGCACCGAGCTTGGAGTTGGTGTTGGCCGCCGCCTGCGCGGCCGCGCTCGCGGCGCCCGCCGCGTTCGCCGCCTGCGCCTGCGCGCTTGAGGCGGCGCCGGCCGAGGTCGCGGCCGAGTTCACCACCGGCCGCAGCACGGTGAACCAGAGCACCAGCGCCAGCCCGCAGAGCACCGCCGCGATCCCGAGCAGCGGCAGCAGCCACTCGGGCAGCGTCTGCTTCTCCAGCATGACGCCTGCGTCGGCCGGGGCCTGGCCCTGCTCGGGCAGCGCGGTGACCTCGAAGGGCAGGGTGCGGTTCGGCCCGCGCAGGAAGGTCTTGCGCGGCACGGTCTTCACGCGCACGAAGGTCGCGGTGCCCGGCCGGGCGGTGAACGTCCCGGGCCTGGTCTTGAATCCGAGCTTGTCCTCGGGGTCGAAGGGCTCGACCCGGATCGGCTCGGGCCGGTTGCCGCGGTTCTCCACGATCAGCCGGAACTTCGCCGAGCGGCGCCCCGTCGCGCTCTTGGGCGCCAGCTGCGCCGCGAGATCGCCGAACTCGCCGACGTGGACGAGCCCCTCGTCGATGCTCGAACCCTCGGGATCCTCGCTCGACATCGCCCGCAGGGCGAACGGCACCTCGCCGGGCGCCGTGGAGGCGGCGCGCGGCGGCTGGAACCTGATGTGGACCCGCTCGGCGGCGCCTGGCAGGAGATTGACCTGGGCGGGTTCGACCTGCGCCCACTCGGCCGCGTCGCCGAGCACGTCGAGCAGGACCCGGTCCACCACCATCCCGGTGTTCTCGACGCGCACGGCGCAGAGAGCCTGTTCACCCGGCACGACCTCGATCGCGTCGCTGCCGCCCTCGAAGACGACGGAGACCCCCATCGGACCAGCGTTCCCTTCTTCGATTCCGGGAGAACCGCGGTATTGGCGCGTTGAAAGCCCGCGTCGGGAACTGCGCACGCCGCCCCCGGCCGAGGCGGCTCTTCGAACTTGGCCATGGGGCCAAGGCTCGCGGCGCGAAAGGCGGTACTGTGCCCGACCAGCGTGACAGTGCGCATGGCCGACCGCTTGCGTATTAGGGCAGCGAAAAGAGCGGCCGTACAGCCCGAATGGTCCCGGCTTTACCGCGCCGGCCCGGCTCTTTCATCCGGCATCGCCGTGAGCAGGGCGCCCGCCCGACCGCCCGTCGCGTCACCACCCAAGCGCCACCCCTCGTCAAGCGCGCCCGCCTGGACAGGCGCGCCAGTCGGCGGTATTAGCGTATAAGAGAACTGTGGCGAAACAGTAGGCGAGCGACAGCCCGAATGAGCAGTCGTATGACTGCGGATTCCGACTGGGCGGGGGACGCTGGCCGGGGGTGGACAGAGCACGCATACCCGAATGCGGATTCGACTTCTGCGTGGCGCAGGATCCCATCGTTGCAGCCGGCTTCTGCATGCCAGGAAACGCGTCATCCGGGAGGTCAGCTTGCAGGGCCGGATATCGGTGTCGATCCACGCGGACGACGCCATCACGCGGGCGGGGCTGACCAGCGAGCTGCGCCAGCGTTCCGAGATCGAACTCGTCGACCCGCCGTTCGGCGGATCGGCACAGGTCGCCGTCTTCGCGTTCGAGTCACTGACCGAGCTGGCGTTCGAGATGATCAGGACGGTGTGTTTGAAGCACGGGGCGCAGGCCGTGCTCCTCGTCTCCACGCTGTCCGACGACGACCTGCTGGCCGTCGTCGAATCAGGTGCCTGCTCGGTGCTGTGGCGCCGGGAGGCGACGACCGCCTGGATCGTCAAGACGGTCCTCAAGGCGGCCGGC
This sequence comes from Actinocrinis sp., assembly GCF_035946395.1. NCBI lineage: Bacteria > Bacillati > Actinomycetota > Actinomycetes > Catenulisporales > Actinospicaceae > Actinocrinis > Actinocrinis sp. The sequence goes on along the minus strand of NZ_DASYZI010000330.1, from coordinate 916 downwards.
GGCAACGCGGCGCTGCCCTCCGATCTGCTCACCCGCCTGCTCAAACAGGTGGGCAGGCTCCAACAGCACGTCCTGCGTTCTCAAGGCCTGCCCGCCGCCGGGCTCTCCGACCGCGAACGCAAGATCCTCCGGCTGGCGGCCGTCGGCCTGGACACCGACGAGATCGCGGCCGAACTCGCCTACTCCCGGCGCACCGTGACGAGCATCCTGCACGACGTCATGGCCCGATACAACCTGCGCAACCGCACGCACGCCGTCGCGTATGCCATCCGCGAAGGCCTGATCTGACCGGCCATCGAGGTCAACGGGTCCAACCTGCTCTGTGCCAGACTGAGCCTGACACACGAGCGGATCCCGCAGTTCCACTCCGGGTACCAGGCCTGGCTGATGCCCGACAGCTGCATCATCACATTGTCATGAATCTGCTCGCCGGTGGGACAGACACCGGGGGCGAACTCAGCGCGTACCCGTCCCTCCGGTCGCGCCAGCGTGCTCGACCACAGGCCAGGCCAGGGTGCACAGCCGCACGCGGGACCGACATGTACATCGCCGCTCGGCTGACAGCGGACGTATCTCACCCGGCCCGAGTGGTGACGGAGCGCTCCACGCCGAACCAACAGGCCAGTCGAACACTGATGATCAATGCACGCACCATGGCCCACGCCACACAGCCGTGATCAAACGTCAGGAGCCTGACACATCACCGCCTGCCGCGCACAAGGTCGTTGGAGACGAGCCGACGGGTGGCCCCTCCCCTACGAGTGCTGATCGCTTTATCGACTCACAGTTGATCGGCGCATTGAACCATCGCGTTGAGCACGGCCTTCAACTCCGCGCCGTCGATCGCCGTCGATATCGCCCCCGCGACCTCCGGGGCGAGCGCCACGATCGCCGCGACGAGCAAACCCGTGCCGGC
>NZ_DASYZI010000329.1:0-8221 GCF_035946395.1 Actinocrinis sp. | reverse complement strand
CAAGGCGCCCGACGTCGTGGTCCTGGACGAGGCGACCGCGCATCTCGACTCGGAGTCGGAGGCGGCGGTTCAGCAGGCGCTCGCGAGCGCGCTGCGTGGCCGCACCTCGCTGGTCATCGCGCACCGCCTCTCCACGGTCCGTGACGCCGACCAGATCCTCGTCGTCGACGGCGGCAGCATCGTCGAGCGCGGTACGCACGCCGAACTGCTCGCCGCCGACGGGCTTTACGCGGATCTCTACCGCACCCAATTCGCCCAGCAGGACACCGGAGCGCAGCAGACGGCGTGACTTTGACCGTGATTGCCGACTGACAGTGCCAGCGCGGCGCAACGGCGTTCAGTGCAACAGCGTTATGCCGAACTCGGCGGCGACGGGGGAGGGGTGCTTGCCCTTCGCCGTGGCGGGCCGACGGGTGACCGGTGACGCGGGGTCGTCGGTAGTCGCGGCGACGCGGTTGAAGTCGATGCGGTCGCCATCGGGCAGGCTGCGCGCCAGTTCCGCGGCGATGGCCGTCCATACGCCCGCCTGCTGCCAGTCGCGCAGCCGCCGCCAGCAGGTCATCCCGGAGCCGAGGCTGAGCTCCTTGGGCAGCCGTTCGAACCCGATGCCGCGCGCGAGCACGATCAGGATGCCGGTGAGCACCGCGCGGTCGTCCAGCGGCTTGCGGCCGGGGTAGCGCCGCCGCCGGATCCGTTCCGGGACGAGCGGCTCGATCCGCTCCCAGACCGCGTCGGTGATCACCGGGTCGGTGCGCGGCGTCGTGACTCGGCGCGGACGCGGCACGCCGGGCAGGCCCGAACCGAGCATCGACGCTCCGATCGCGCTCGGGCTGAGCGGGCTGAGGCCCGCCGGGCCGCGTGGAGCGCGCGGACGCGCCCGCTGCTCCGGACGCGGCTGCGGCAGCGGGGACGGGACGGCCAGTGCGGAGAGGACGGAGGCGCTGGGGACACCGGAAGGCTCTGACACGCTTAGTACAACGGGAGATCGAACGCGGGGTCACGGGTTCGCCGCCCGATTGCGCCGGCGCTTCGGACTTGGCGGGTGCCGCGACCGCGCAGCCGCTGTCCAAACCCCGGCCAAGTCCGAAGGGCCGATTACACTGCCTCCGTGCTGCCCGCAACCGACGACGGATCAGGGTCCGATCCGGATCCGCTGACCGACCCGCTGTGGCCGCTCGGCGACGAGGTGGCCACAGCGCTGGTCGGGCTGCTTGAGATCGAGCTGCGCGGTCGTGGCCTGCGCTGGCGCGTCATCGCGCGCGACCAGGTGGAAGCGGGCCGCACGGGTGCTGCGTGGCCGGGCGTCCGCCTCGATCTGGCCCCGCTGCGCCGCCGGATGCTCGACGGCGCGAAGGCGGACTGGCCCGAACTGGTCGAGCAATATGTCAGTGAGCTGCGAATTGACGGTGACGCAGACGGCGACGCAGACGCCGTGGCCCCCGCCGCGTCCGGAGCATCCCATCCGGCGGGCACGGCAGACGACCTGCTGTGGGACCGGGTACGCGCGTCGCTGCGCGCACGGATCCTGGCAGCCGACGCGTCCATGACCATGACCGGGATGCTTCAGCGTCCCGTCGCGGACGGCCTCGTCGAGGCGGTGATGACGGAACACGGCCACTACCTGCTCCCCGGCGGTGAATTGGTCGCGGCCGGTGACGCAGTCGGATGGGGCGTCACGGAGCACGTTGTCTTCGAGGCCGCGCGGGCGAATGCGCGTGCCGCCGCTCCGTTGGAGGTCGAGCGCTTCACGATCGACGGCGCCGGACTGGTCGCGTTGTTCGGGCCGAGCCACTACACGGCGACGCACGTGCTGTGGCTCTCCGAACACCTGGCCGCGATCCCGGGATACGCCGAAGCCGACGGCGCGCTCGTCGTGCTGCCGCACCGGCACCTGATCGCCGTGCACCCCATCGAATCGGCGGCTGTGGTCGACGCCGCCGGAACGCTGCTGCGCTTCGCCGCGCAGCAGTTCGAGACCTGCCCCGGCCCGATCACCGATCAGCTCTACTGGTGGCACGACGGCGCCCTGCACAGGTTGCCCTCGGACAGTGTCGGCGAGACGCTCCAGGTCTTCCCCAGCGAGAGTTTCGCCGCGTTACTCGACCGGCTCCGTGACGCATCCGGGGACTGACACCGGCTCACGTGCCTCACCCACGGCGCCGCCCTCGGCTCCGTCCGTACCCCCGTCGCCGGCACCGCCTCCACCGACCGCCCCGGCACCAGCAGCCATAGCCGCAGCCGCCTCCAGCGCCGCCACCCGCCGATCCTCGGCCTCGCGCCTGATCAGCAGGAACCACGTCACCGGCATCACCACCGCGAACACCCACCACTGGATCATGTACGCGATGTACATCGTGTTGTCGTACGTCGGGTTCGGCACCGGCGCCGCCGCCGTCGGCCCCGTGTTCGCCGGGACGCTCGAAGCGAGCCGGATCGAGCCGTCGCGCAACGGGTGCGGCACTCGCGACTTGAGGTCGTCGGTCGCCGTGATCAGCGCGATCTCGTCGGCCGGCAGGCTCGGCGTGTCGTCCCGGATACGCGTGGTCGCCGTCGTCTCGTCAGGCTGGAGCGAGCCGTTCACGGTCACCGTGCCGGACGGCGCCGGGGGGAACGGCGGCAGCGTGGTCGCCCCGCCGGTGGTCGCCTCGGTGACCCAGCCCTGATTCACCAGCACCGCCGTGCCGTCCGCCAGGACGAGCGGCGTGACCACGTACCAGCCCGGCTGCTCGTTCTGCGAGCGGTTGCGCACCATGAACTGGTGCGCGGTGTCGTAGCGGCCGGTGGCCGAGACCATCTTCCACTGCTGATCCTGCCCGACGAGGTGCCCGTTCGGGTCGACCGAGTCGAGCGGCACCGGATTCGCGGCCAGCGCACTGAGCACGACGCCCTGGGCGCGGGCGCGATCGTGCCACAGGTCCCGCTGCCACTGCCCGAGCCCGATGAAGGCCGGGATCAGGACGAACCAGGTCAGCGCGTGGAATCCCAGCCACTTGGGCGAGAGGACGAAGCGGTACCACTGCACCGCTCGACGGTACAACCTCGTCCCCGGCCGCGTTTCACCGACCCCGCCGGCTGCAACCATTTCGGCTCTTCGAACTTGACCGTGGCCTTATAGGCGGCTGTAGGCTCGCCCGCCGCTGCGCGTCGGCCGACCCTGCGCCGCCGGCCACGGTCAAGTTCGAAGAGGGGCCATTTCGCGGTAACTGCACGCATTGATGCTCGTTCCTGATAGGTGTAGATCAGGGGGCGCGCCAGGCGTCCGAAGCGAGAGGAACTACCCATGATCAAAGGGTTCAAAGATTTCATCATGCGCGGCAACGTCGTCGAACTGGCGGTCGCCGTGGTCATGGGCACCGCGTTCGGCGCCATCGTCAACGCCTTGGTCGCGGACATGATCATGCCGCTGATCACCGCGATCTTCGGCAAGCAGGACTACAGCAACCTGGTGTGGACGCTGAACAAGTCACAGATCGCCTACGGCAAGTTCATCACCGCGGTCATCTCGTTCCTGCTGATCGCCTTCGCCGTCTACTTCTTCATCGTGGTGCCGCTCAACCACTTCGAGAAGGCGCGCAAGCGCCGCCGCGGCCTGCCCGAGGAGCCGCCGTCGGAGACCGAGCTCGAACTGCTGTCCCAGATCCGCGACGCCCTCATGAACTCCGGATCCGGTTCGGGATCCGGTTCCGGCCGCCTGTAACGCAGGCGCCGGAACGCCGGTTCGCGGCCGGGAAAACCATTCGAATCTTGTCAGTGCGGGCCAGTAACGTCGCAAGAGTGTCCGAACGAACCCAGCACGCCGAACCCCCGCGAACCGGCACCCCCGGCGAGGTCCTGATCGAGGCCCGCGGCCTGACGAAGCGGTTCACCAAGAAGGGCGCGGAGCCGTTCGTCGCCGTCGCCGGAGTCGACTTCGAGGTGCGCCGCGGCGAGGTCTTCGGCTTTCTCGGGCCGAACGGCGCGGGCAAGAGCACCACGATGCGGATGATCGGCTGCGTCTCGCCGAGCACCGGCGGCAGCCTGCGGATCTTCGGCCTTGAGCCGTCCGCCGCCGGACCGGCGATCCGGGCCAGGCTCGGCGTCGTGCCGCAGGAGGACACCCTCGACACCGAGATGCAGGTGCGCGACAACCTGCACGTCTACGGCCGCTACTTCGGCCTGCCGCGCGCCGTGATCAAGGAGCGCACCGAGCGCCTGCTGGACTTCGTGCAACTGGCCGACCGCGGCTCGGACAAGGTCGAACCGCTGTCCGGCGGCATGAAGAGAAGGCTGACCATCGCCCGCTCGCTGATCAACGAGCCGGAGATCCTCATCCTGGACGAGCCCACCACCGGCCTCGACCCGCAGGCAAGGCACGTGGTGTGGGACCGGCTCTACCGGCTCAAACAGCAGGGCACCACGCTCATCCTGACCACGCACTACATGGACGAGGCCGAGCAACTGTGCGACCGGCTCGTGGTGATGGACAAGGGACGGATCGCCGCCGAGGGCACCCCGCGTGCGTTGATCGAGCGGTATTCCACCCGTGAAGTGCTCGAACTGCGCTTCCCGCTCGACGAGCAGGATCAGGCCGCCGAGAAGCTCGCCGGCGTCGCGGACGGCGTCATCGCCGAAAAGGTCGAGGTGCTGCCCGACCGGGTCCTGGTCTACGCCGACGACGGCGAAACCGCGCTCCAGGCCGTACGCGCCCGCGGACTCGAACCTATGACAGCCCTCGTACGCCGCTCGACGCTGGAAGACGTGTTCCTCACCCTGACTGGCCGCACGCTAGTCGACTAACCGACACCCCCGCACACAGCAACCGGCCAGTCGGCCAACCGGCACCAACCAACCAACCGGCCAACCAACCGCCCCGCCGCCCCCCTCGCGACGCACCGACACTCGACGGCGAACAACAGCTACGAACCACGGCCAACGACGATGACTGGTGAACCGAGATGACCGCGATCGAGTCCCCGAGCGTCGCCGGCCCCACCCCGCGCCCGACCGGCGAGCCCGGAGCCGCCCGGCTCGGCTACCGGCAGTTCCGCTACTGGGTCACCTACTCGCGCCGCACCTGGCGCGGCACCGTGCTGTCCGCGATCGTCGGCCCCGCGCTGTACCTGACGGCCATGGGTCTCGGTCTCGGCACCCTCGTCGACCACGGTTCCGGACTGCCCGGCGGCGTGCGTTACCTCGACTTCGTCGCCCCCGGCGTGCTCGCGGCGAACGCGATGACGAACGCGTTCGGCGAAGGCACGTACCCGGTGCTCGGCAGCATCAAGTGGTTCGGCAACTACCGTGCCGCCGTCAACACACCGCAGCGCCCTGAGGACGTGATCGCCGGGCACGCCGTGCTCGCTCTGGTCCGGATCGCCGCGATCAGCGGGATCTTCTTCGCGTTCATGAGCGGCTTCGGCACGCTGCACTCCGCGTGGGGCATCCTGGCCTGGCCCGCCGCGGTGCTCACCGGCGCGGCGTTCCTGCTGCCGATCATGGCCTACGTCATCACCCTGGACAGCGACCAGAAACTCAACACCCTGTTCCGGTTCGTGATGACGCCGCTGTTCCTGTTCTCCGGCACCTTCTTCCCGTGGCGGCAACTGCCGGGCTGGGCGCACCCGATCGCGTACGCCACCCCGCTGTGGCACGGGGTCGAGCTGTGCCGTTCGCTGACCCTCGGTACCGCCGGCTGGTTCATGTCCCTGGTGCACACGACATACCTGATCGCCTTCGCCCTCGGCGGCTATGCCGTCGCCCGAGTCACCTACCGCCGCCGGCTCTACAGCTGAGACGAGAAGAAGGAAAAGAAAGCAAGAACGAAAGGGCTCGGACACCGATGACCACGCTCACCTACGCGCCGCGCGCCATCCCGATCTCGTTCGCGTTCGCGTTCGGGTCCAAGCGTTCGCTGCACTTGATCGAGCGCAACATGCTGGCCTACCGGCGGATGTGGCTGATCCTGCTATCCGGCGTGTTCGAGCCCGTCTTCTACCTACTGTCCATCGGCGTAGGCCTGGGCAAACTGATCCCGAACGTCACCGGCCCCAGCGGCACCCCGGTCACCTACGTCGAGTTCGTCGCCCCTGCACTGCTCGCCACCGCCGCGATGCAGGGCGCTGTATTCGACTCCACCTTCAACATCTTCTTCAAAATCAAATACGGCAAGAACTACGAGGCGATCCTCGCCACCCCACTCGGCGTCGGCGACATCGCCCTCGGCGAGATCGGCTGGGCCCTGATGCGCGGCTCCCTCTATGTGGTGACCTTCCTGGCCGTGGCCGCCAGTTTCGGCGCCACGCGCTCCTGGTGGACGCTGCTGGCGCTGCCCTCAGCAGTCCTGATCGGCTTCGCATTCGCCGGCCTTGGCATGGCTACTACTACGTTTATGCGCTCCTGGCACCCCATGTTAAAAAGTATGCTTTTCCTATGACGCAGCAGGTAGAACGGCCAATCGCACTCAAGCCGAAGCAAGCAGCCGGGTACGTCCGCATCTCCAACGACCCGAACGGCACGGAGCGCGGCGTAACCCGTCAGATCGAGGACATCCATGAGCGCGCCGCTCACCTTGGCTGGACAGTCGTCGAGATCTACATCGAGAACGACACCAGCGCCTACAAGAAGCACCGCATCGTCCTCCCAGATGGCCGCGTGGTCCGACGTGTGATCCGGCCTGAGTTCAGTCGCATGCTGGAAGACTTCCGCCGCAACCAGATTGACGGGATCATCGTTTGGGATCAGGACAGGCTGTTGCGCCAGCCGCGCGACCTCGAAGACTTGATCGATCTCGTCGAGGTGAACAACCGTCCGGTCATTGGGATCACCAGCACCATCGACCTGATGACCTCCGGCGGCCGGGCTATGGCCCGTGTCATGGCCGCGATGGCGCTCAAGTCGAGTGAGGACACCGCCCGTCGTGTCTCGCGCGCAGCACTGGCCGACGCACGCGACGGCAAGACGAAGAACTTCCCTCGATTCGGCCTCAACGAGGACGGCACACTCAATGAGCGGCAAGCAACGGTTTTACGGTGGGCCGCTAAGTGCCTGTCCGTGATCTCGTTAGGCTGTTCTTGGTAGCGGTCTGGCGAGGCGGCGGTTCATCAGCATGATCATGCTGATGGTGACCATGGCTTCGTGGTTGTCGGTGCGGCGCTCGTAGTCACGGACACAGCGTCGACGCTGACAGATCCATGACAAGGTACGTTCGACGATCCAGCGGCGCGGCAGAATCACGAAGCCGGTCATGTCGTCGGTGCGTCGTACGATCTGCACGCTCACCCTCAAGATCTTCAGGGCGCCCTCGATGAGCCGACCGTAGTCATAGCCGCTGTCGGCCCACACCAGTGTGATCTTGCGGTAGAGCAGGTGCATGCGCTGGAGCAGGAAGAACGCCGCGTCACGGTCCTGCACGTTCGCTCCGGTCACATGCACCAGCAGCAACAGGCCCAGCACGTCGACGGCGACGTGGCGCTTGCGGCCCCCTACCTTCTTCCTTCTTGCCGCTGTCCCAGCCGCGGCTTTCCGCTCCGACGGTCTCGGCGGCCCGCACCGACTGCGAATCGATGATCGCGGCAGTTGGCTCGGCCCGGCGTCCCTCCCGGGCCCGCACTCGGTCGCGCAGTACGTCGTGAACCCGGTCCCACACGCTGTGCTCACGCCACCGGCTGAAGAACCCGAACACCGTGGAACGCGGCGGGAAGTCCACCGGCAACGCCCGCCACGTGCAGCCGTTGTCCGCGACGTAGAAGATCGCATCGATGATCGTTCGACGGCACCACGCCTCCGGCCGCCCACCACCGGACGTCGTACTGGCCGGCGGCGGAAGCAGCGGAGCGATCATCGCCCACTCGTTCTGCCGCAAGTCAGACGGATAACGACGCGGTCGGCCAGTCAGCTCGACAGTACAGTCAACTCCGCACACCCGGCATATCACCCAGGCAGGCCGCAACGAGCTGGCCTGAACGGACGAGTCGATGGCAGACTTCACGACGGCTCCTGGTAGCGCGGCCGGACTAGACAACCGCAGCTCTACCAGGAGCCTCACACGTTCAACAACTTCGTACACTCATACCGCATCCCGAACCCAACAGATCACGGACAGGCACTAAGGGTTCATCGTGAAACAACTACTCGTTTGGCTGTGGAGCAAGTACGTTTTCTGCTATGACTCCCGCCATGGAGGCCCTGGCCCGGCGCTATGAGGCGATCCATCCGCATCTGAACGAGCGCCAGCGCCGGCTATGGC
>NZ_DASYZI010000328.1:0-3051 GCF_035946395.1 Actinocrinis sp. | reverse complement strand
GCGGTGCGGAACGCCGTTAGGTTCAGTTGGCTTGCCGTCTTGTCGAGGACGGCGAACACGATCCGTTCGAATGCGCCTTCGAAGCTGCCGCCGGCGCTCAGGTTCCGCCGGAACGCTGCCGCTACCTGTGCCGGGTCGTTGCGGAACACGCCGCAGCCCCACGCTCCGAGTACCAGCGTGCGGCACTTGTGGTGAGCGGCTACGGCTAGGACGCGTACGGCGCGGGCCGCGAGTAGGTCGGGGAGAGCGGCGACGTTGGCCGGCCTGTCGCGCGCGATGACTCCGGCGTTTGGAGCCGGGCTGGTCAGGAACGCCACCTGGTACGGCGTCTCCAGCAGGCGGTATTGGACGTCACGGTATACGGGGACTGCGGGCGAGTAGATGACGCGGTGACTGTAGGCCGGGTCCTTCGACGCCCGGTGCGCGGCGTAGTAGTCCGGGGCCTGACACAGCGTGGTGTAGAGCGCTGAGGTCCGGCACAGGTCCTCTTCCTGCGCTCGGGCGCCGCGCAGGTAACCGCCGCCGGCGTTGCGGGCCGAGGCGAAGTTCAGTACTGCGATGCGTTCTGCGGCTTCGTCGTGAAGACGCCGTGCGGCGCTCATGCTCGATTCGCCGGTGACCTCGATTCGCGTTGAGGCCGTTGCGTGTGGGGCGGCGTCCAGTAGTCGATCCAGGTCTTCCGGGGTGTACGAGACGGTGGCGGCGCACGCGGCGGCGACCGCGTCGCCGATTTGTACGGCCATGCCGCTCGGCGCGGTGTACTTGCCCGTGGCGATGATCGTCTCGTTGACATCGGCGATGCCCTTGTACGTGTTCATCGGTACTCGCTCACCCCTTATTCGTCACGCTGACGATAAGGGCTTTGGCTGGCGTGCGGAAGCGATTTTGCGGCCGGGGGCCGGGAGGTCGGGGCGTGGGCTGCGACGAGGGCGCCCACAGCGCACTACCGCCTCTTCGCACGCCTCACCTCGTGCTACCAATCGCCCGAATTGCACCGTCCGTCACCGGGAACGAATCAAGTACCAGCCACGCAGGAGACGGTCACTCATGGGCGATACCGGCGTTCAGCTTGCGCTGCCACCTTTCTGGCTAATCCATGCCCTGACATGGCCTCCACGCATCGACCAGTGGAGCCTGGCACGCGCCGCACTCGTCTGGGTGCCTTCAGCGGCCGGGCCACTGCCTAGGGCGGCCAGGGACGTGCGTCACGTCGCCGAGGTCTACCACCAGGTGCACAGCGGCAACGTGGTCTTCTTCTCCGATCTCGACGATTTTCTCGACGAGGAGGGCACCAGTTGGAGCGAGCGGCGCACCGACCCGCGCCTGGCCCTCGACCAGCTACTGGACGACGAACTGACCGTGCCGATCCTGCTGCTGCCCATCGGCTGGCACGCACACAAGATCCTCACGGAGAGCGTGCGCACATCGGTCGACCCAGGCGATGAACCGGGTGACGCGCCCGTCCCAGCGTGGCATCGGGAAGCGGTGCGCCGGGCGATCGCTCTCCAACTGGCCGCCGACTGGCCGGCGCACATACAGCGGTTGAGCGAGCAGGGACGACTCGCGCCGCCGATTGCGGATGACTTGGACATACCTGCGAATGGTCCGGAGAGCGGTTGAGCGCGAGGCGCATTGTTCGTGTAGCCCTCACGCCGTCGCTGGTGAGGGCTACACGAACGTTGGTCGGCGCATGCGGCGCCTGTGGTACGTGTGGTACGTGTAGTGCGTGTGCGGTTAGCCGAAGTAGCCGGTGAACGTGTTCGCGAACTGATTGCCCGTGTACACGTCCCAGTTGATCGACCAGGACATCAACCCGCCGAGACCCGGATACGTGCCGAGCGGCTTGTACGCACCGCAGTTCGTGCCCTTGGTCAGGCAGTCGAGCGCCGCGTCGAGCGCGGCGGGGGTGACCGCGCCGTTGCCAGCGTTCTGATTGGCGGGCAGTCCTATGGTGACCTGGCCCGGACTGAGTGCGGGGAAGGTTTCGCCGGTTCCGGCGACGGAGAAGCCGCGCAGCAGCATGTCCGTCATCGCGGTCAGGAAGTCCTCGCCGCCGGTGAAGTAGTACTGGTTGTCCAGCGCCATGACCGGCCCGGAGTTGTAGTCCTGCACGTCCAGCAGGTTCAGCTGGCTGCGCAGGCCGTAGATGACCGGCAGCCACGAACCGGTGCGCCGGTCGGAGGAGCCGGTGGTGTTGCCGCCGTAGTACTGATAACCGGTCTGCACGAAGAAGGTCTGCGGGGCCATCGCGACGATGAATCCGGACCCGTACTTGGCCTTGAGCTGTTGCACGGCCGAGATCAGGTTCACCACGGCGGGCGTGGTCGGGTGCATGAAGTCGTTGTCACCGGCGTTGAGCACCAGCGACTGGTTCTCGAAGTCCAGGTCGATGCCGTCGAGGCCGTACGTGTCCACGATCGAGCTGACCGTGCTCACGAACTGCGCCGCATCGGACGCGCTGTTCAGCGTGACCTGGCCATTGGCCCCGCCGATCGAGATCAGCACCTTGCGTCCCTGGGCGCGTGCCGTCTTGATGCCCGCGATCAGCTGCGCCTGGGTCTCGGCCCCGGCACATGTACTCGGCGGGCACGGGGTGAACGTGATGTCCCCGGCGCCGTTGGAGTCCGCGAAGGCGAGCGCGATCACGTTCCAGGCCGCCGGGGCGTTCTCGACGGCGACGTAGCCGGAGCCGTTGGAGAAGCTGGTGTGCAGGTATCCGACGAGGGAGTGTGCGGGTAGGCCGCCGCCGGAGGTGGGGCTGGAGCTTGGAGAAGGGCTGGAGCTTGGGCTCGAACTCGGCGAGTTGCTGGGGCTCGGGCTGGGACTTGTGCTGGGGCTGGGACTGGACGTCGTGGTGGGACTCGCGCTCGGCGTTCCGCCGCCGGAGCCGGGTGGGCCGGTGAGCGAGAAGTCGTCGGCGTAGAAGGTCGGCTGGCCGTACCAGCCGTGGATGTACACCGTCACACTCGTCGTGCTCGCCCCGGTCGTGAACGACGTGCTCAGCTGGGTCCACGACGTGGCCGACGGCGTCCAGTTGCTGGTGTCCGTGGT
>NZ_DASYZI010000327.1:0-3599 GCF_035946395.1 Actinocrinis sp. | reverse complement strand
CCGACGGCGGTGGTCCCGTGGCAGTGGGCGGCTTCGTCGATGCCGACGATCGTGCGCGCGGTGTGGCGGCTGACCCCCGGCGCGCCGGTGGTCGCGGCGCTGGGCCGCGTGGTGCCGGGGGCACGGCGGCTGGGCATCGTGGACGTGCCCTCGCTGGTCGGCGTCGCGGCGCTGGAACGGCTCGGCAAGAACCCGGCGGCGACAGGGCCGATCACCGACGGGCAGGGCCGCATCCGCTTCCTGGTCGACCTGGGCGAGGACGAAGAACCCGAATACGGCTTGGCCAAGTGGCGCGAGGTCGGGGTGGACCTGCGGGTATGGGGGCGCGGCCGGTTCTGCCCGCTGCCGACTCCGGGCGCGGTCGGGCCGTCGTGGGTCGTGTGGGCGATTCCGCCCGATCCGGACCGGCGCACGCTGCCGCACGCACGCCAGGTGACCGCCGTCTTGGACCGTGCGGTGCGCGACGCGTACCCGGAACTCTGGGATGTAGTGGTCAGACAGTCGTGACGGTAGTGACAACCCAATACGATCGGAAGCATGGTCGAACCGGTGTCCTTTCCCAGGCAGTACGCACGCACGCAGCGCTTCACGCTCGGCACGCCGCGTGCCTTCGCGATCTCTCCCGACACGGCGCGGATCGCGTTCCTGCGCACCAGAACCGGCGCCGACCGGGCGACCTGCCTCTGGACCGCCGACCCGGAGACCGGGGCTGAGCGGCTGATCGCCGACCCGGTGGACCTGCTGGCGGGAACCGCGGGCGAGCAGCTGACGGCCGAGGAGCGGGCACGGCGGGAACGCTCGCGCCAGGGCGCCGCGGGGATCGTGGACTTCGCCGCAGACCGCATGGTGCGCGTCGCGGCGTTCGCTCTCTCGGGGCGGCTCTTCGCGGCCGACCTGGTGGCCGGGAGCGTGCGGGAACTGCCCGCCGAGGGGCCGGTGATCGACCCGCGCCCGGATCCGGCCGGCCGGCACGTGGCCTACCTCTCCGGTGGTGCGCTGCGCATCATCGGCATCGACGGTACGGACGATCGGGCGTTGGCCGAGCCGGACGGCCCGAACGTGACGTACGGCGCCGCGGACTTCATCGCCGCCGAGGAACTGGATCGGTTCCGCGGCTACTGGTGGTCGCCGGACGGGACGCAGATCCTGGCCGCGCGAGTGGACGAATCCCCGGTGGCCCGCTGGCACATCGCCGACCCGGCCAACCCGCAGCAGCCCGGCCACGAGGTCGGCTATCCGGCGGCGGGCACGGCCAACGCCGTCGTCACCGCGGTGCGGCTGGGGGTGGACGGCTCGCGGGCTTCGGTGGTGTGGGACACCGCCGGGTTCGAATACCTCGCCGCGGTGCACTGGTCGTCGCACGGCCCGGCGCTGCTCGCGGTGCTTTCCCGGGACCAGCGCACCGGACGCGTCCTCGCGGTGGAACCGGACGGCTCGACCACGACCGTGGCCGAGGAGCGCGACGACACGTGGTGCGAGTTCTTCCCCGGAGCGCCCGCCTGGTCCGCGCGCGGCAAACTGGTCCGGATCGCGCCGCGTGGCGACGCCTACCGTCTGCTGATCGGCGACCGGCCGGTCACCCCGGACGACATGCAAGTCCGCGCCGTGCTGGGCTTGGACGGCGACTACGCGTACCTGTCGGTCTCCGTCGACGACCCGACGAGGATCCACGTCGTGCGCATCGCCCTGCCCGACGGGAACGAACCCGCGCCCGGCGGCTTCGAGCACATCAGCTCGGCCGACGGCGTCAACGCGGCGGTGATCAACGGCTCGCTGGCGGTGGTCACGTCGGCGACGCTCGACGAGCCGAACCGGCGGGTGATCGTGACCCGGATCGGCGGCGGGGGAGCGAAGCAACTGAGCGAGCTGCGATCGGTGACCGAGCGGCCGCAGATCACGGCCCGGCCGCAGGAACTCGTGCTCGGCGAGCGCGGGCTGCGCGGCGTGCTGCTGCTGCCCGCAGACCACGCGCCGGGCACGATGCTGCCGGTCCTGCTCGACCCCTACGGGGGCCCGCACGCACAACTCGCACTCGCGTCGCACAACGCGTACTTGTCCCCGCAGTGGTTCGCCGACCAGGGCTTCGCGGTCCTGGTCGCGGACGGCCGGGGCACTCCGGGGCGCGGCCCGGCCTGGGATCGGGCGGTGCGCGACGACTTCGCCGGAGTCACCCTGCAAGACCAGGTGGACGCGCTCGACGCCGTCCTCAAGCAATTCCCCGACCTCGATCGTGACAGGGTGGCGATCCGCGGCTGGTCCTACGGCGGCTACCTCGCCGCGCTCGCCGTGCTCAAGCGCCCTGACGTATTCCACGCGGCAGTAGTCGGAGCCCCGGTAACCGACTGGCGGCTGTATGACACCGGATACACCGAGCGTTATCTGGGCCACCCCGATCACGCGCCAGAGGTCTACAACGCCAACTCGCTGTTCCCGCACGCCGGTCCGGGAGCCTGGGACTGGGCCGAACCGCACCGGCCGATGATGATCATCCACGGCCTCGCCGACGACAACGTGGTCGCGGCGCACACGCTGCGACTGTCCTCCGAGCTGCTCGCCGCCGGACGCCCGCACGAGGTGCTGCCCCTGTCGGGGGTGACCCACATGACGCCTCAAGACATCGTCACCGAGAACCTCATGCTGCTTCAGGTGGACTTCCTGAGGCGCGCGCTGGGGTAGGTGCGCGCGCCCCCGTGACTGAACCGTGACAACCGTGCGCCCCGAACGCCGTCTTTAGAGGTCGGAAGCGGAGTCCGCGGACCAGTACTCTTTCTGGACGGGCGGTCATGGGTGGATCGGGTGCGCTCCGGAACGCAGGTGACGGCCGATGACCATCACCTCCGTCGGGGCAGGGATGAGCGACACCGCTGACAACTGGCCGGTGCTGGCCGCGCCGGAGTTGGCCGGACCGCCGTCGGGGCGGCCTCGGCCGGATGCCGACGCGCTGGCCGCCGAGCTGTTCGCCGCGCACTACGCACGGCTGGCCGGCTGGTGCCGCAAGCTGCTGGACGACGACGACACCGCGCACGAGATCGCGATGGAGGCGTTCACCCGGCTGCTCGGCCGGCTGCGCCGGGTGGACGATCCCGTCGGCTACCTGTACGTGATAGCCGCCAACCTGGTCCGCGATCACTGGCGCAAGACCCGCCGGGAGAGAGAACTGCTGCGGCAGACGAAGCAGACGTACACGGCGGCCGGCGGCGAGGCCGAGTTCCACGGCACCGACCTGCGGACACTGGTCGAGGCGCTGCCGGACCGGCAGCGGGTGTCCGTGCTGCTGTACTACTACGCCGGGTTCCCCCTCGCGGACGTGGCCCGGTTGACGAATCGACCTGCGGGCACGGTCAAGAGCGACTTGTTCCAGGCCCGCGCGCAACTGCGCCAAGCGCTGGACGGCACCCGATGAACAACGACGCACAGACTCCCGACGATCCGCGCCGCCGGGACCAGTCCAAACCGCCCCGGCCCGGACCGGACCCGTTCGAGGACTCCCTGGCCGAGACCTGGGACACACCCGACGCGGCGGTCGACCGGCGGTTGCGAGCCCTGGTCGGCCCGGTGACCCCGCTGTACCCCCCGCCCTACGGCTACGAGCGGGTGGC
>NZ_DASYZI010000326.1:0-12301 GCF_035946395.1 Actinocrinis sp. | reverse complement strand
CAGGGCCGGCCGGGTTGGCGGGTGCTGGCCAGTTTCAGCTGGCCGGTTCCGGCTGCGATGCGCCGGCTGATTCGTACGGTGATCGGCCCGGTCACCACAGTGATCGGTTCGACTACTTACGGGTAACCTGGTCTGGATTCGGGGATGGTACGGCTCTAGGCTTTGCGCTATGACGACGAGCAGCGCGACTCCGCAGGCTGGCCCCACCCCAGCAGGCCCGGGTGGTTCGGCCTCGGGCGGGCAGGGCGGGAACGGCGCGCGGCTGGCCTCGATACGGCCGCACCTGCCGCGGGAGTTCGTCGCGCGGCTGGTCGAGGGGATCGTGGTCGGGTCGGCGGCCGGGACCGCGTCGATACACGCGCCGCTGACCGGCGAGGTCATCGTCGAGCTGCCGCAATCGGGGCCCGGCGACGTGCGGCACGCTTTCCAGAAGGCGCGCGCCACGCAGCCGGCTTGGGCCGCGCGGCCGGTCGGCGAGCGGGCCGAGGTGCTGCGCCGCCTGCACGATCTTTTGTTCGACAACGAGCCGCACCTGCTCAATCTGATCCAGATCGAGACCGGCAAGTCTCGGCTCAGCGCCTATGAGGAACTGGCCGGTGCGTCGGCGGCGCTGCGGCACTACGCGGCCGCCGCCGCCGGGTATCTCAAGCCGCGGCGCAAGCCCGGCTTCTACCCGATGCTGACGAAGGTCGCCGAGGTGCGGCACCCCAAGGGAGTCGTCGGGCTGATCACGCCGTGGAACTATCCACTGGCGATCGTGATCATGGACATCGCTCCGGCACTGGTCGCCGGGAACGCCGTGGTGCACAAGCCGGACAACGCCACGGCGCTGACCGCGCTCTACACGCGGCAGTTCGCCATCCGCGCCGGGTTGCCGGAGGACGTCTGGCAGATCGTCACCGGCGAGGGCCCGATCACCGGCCCCGCCGTGGTGGACCATGCCGACTACGTGGCCTTCACCGGCTCGACCCGGACCGGGCGCCAGGTCGCGCAGCAGGCCGCGGGGCGGCTGGTCGGCTGCTCGCTGGAACTCGGCGGCAAGAACGCGATGATCGTGTTCGACGACGCCGACGTGGAGAAGGCGGTGCAGGGCGCCCTGCGCGGCTGCTTCTCCTCCGCCGGGCAGCTGTGCGTCTCCATCGAGCGGCTGTACGTGCACTACTCGCTGCACGACCAGTTCGTCGAACGCTTCGTCACCGAGGCCAAGGCGCTGCGGCTCGGCGGCGGCCTCGACTACTCCGCCGAAATCGGCTCGCTCGCCTCGACCAAGCAGCTTGAGACGGTGACGCTGCACGTGGAGGACGCGCGGGCCAAGGGCGCCAAGGTGCTGTCCGGCGGCCGGCGCCGCCCCGACGTGGGCTCGCTGTTCTACGAGCCCACCATCCTGTCCGGGGTGACCCCCTCGATGACCGTCTACGCCGAGGAGACCTTCGGGCCGGTGGTGTCGATCTACGGGTTCCGCAACGAGGCCGAGGTGATCGACGCGGCCAACGACACGCCGTATGGCCTCAACGCCTCGGTGTGGAGCCGCGACAGCAAGCGGGCCCGGGAGATAGCGCTGCGTATGCACACCGGGATGGTCAACATCAACGAGGCCTACGGAGCCGCGTTCGGGTCCGTAGGCGCGGCCATCGGCGGGATGGGTGACTCCGGGGTCGGCCGCCGCAACGGCGCTGAGGGTATCTGGCGCTACACCGAGTTGCAGACCGTCGCCCAGCAGACGATGCTGCCGACCGCGCCGTGGTTCGGCATGGGCCCGGAGAGGTTCACCAAACTGATCTCCGTCCTGCTGCGGACGCTCAAGCGGTTGCGCCTGAAGTAAGTGCCGGCGCCGAGCACGGCGCAAAGCACGGTGTCGAGCACAGGGTCGAGCACGGCGTAGAGCAACGGCCGGGGTGCGGTGAACCCTTTTCGCGGTAAAGACTTGGTAATGTCCGCGACCTCGCTTTCGGCCACCGTATCGGTACCAGTACCGTGTAGGCGCAGATGGCACCGACCGTCACCTCTGTGAGGGCCTCGGCTTGGGGGAGCGCGGGAATGGTGGATCTGACGACCGCACAGTTGTCCTAACAGGTTTTCCGGAACGACGGGGATGGTGAACATGGCCGGATCCTTCAACACAGACGCCACCACGATGCAGAAGGCGGCGCAGCAGGTCCAGCAGGTCAGCGACGAGATAAGCGGTGAGCTGCGGGCGCTCCAGGGCAATCTGGACCCGGTGGCCGCCTCGTGGAAGGGCGCGGCCGCGTCGGCCTTCCAGCAGCTGATGGTGCGTTGGAACGAGGACGCCGCCAAGCTGACCAGCGCCCTGCAGGGGATCGCCGAGATGCTGGACTCGACGAACAAGAACTACACGCAGGTCGAAGAAGCGAACCACTCGCAGATCAGCAACATTCTGTCGGGGCTCGGCTGAGCCGCGCGGCGTTGCCGCCACATCGCTTCGTCCCGCCGTGCGGCGGGTCTTCGACTTTCGAGGGGAGTAGCTAGAGATGAGTGGATACTCGGGTCAGGTGCTCGTCACTTTCGAGACGATCGCGCAGGCCTCGCAGAACGTGCAGCGTACCTACCAGAACCTGACGCAGAAGCTGGACGACCTGCACAGCTTCCTCGCGCCGATGGTGGCCGAGTGGACTGGTTCGGCCTCCGAGCAGTACCAGCAGAAGCAGCAGCAGTGGAACCAGGCGCAGCAGGACCTCGGCCAGGTGCTCCAGGCCATCGGCCGGGTGCTGGAGGAGACGCACAGCTCCTACCAGCAGACCGAACAGGCCAACACCAGCGCTTGGGGCTGAGCGGGTTCAGCGGGTTCTGCGGTACCCCGATGGCTGCTGCGGGCGGAGTGCTAAGGTTGCCGCGTGCTTCGGTCGCGGCGATTTAGCTATGGCTTTCCGGCAGGTCCGGTAGGCCGAGCGGTCGCGCGCTGACTACAGCCGCCAAGACCACGAATGGCGCCCCGGACCGGCAGGGTCCGGGGCGCCATCGCGTCCGCAGCGGGTTCTGCCGAACGCGGCGCCTTCCGCCACGTGTATCGCGTTGTCGCGGTGCCGACCAGGAAGGACCGCTCATGGCTGCAATCGACACGGACGGCGCGGACGGCGTGCTGTCCGGACGCGAGCGGATCGACGCGCTCGACGCCCGGATCACCGAACTCGTGCAGCGCCGGATCGACGTCTCCAAGCAGATCCAGGCGGCCAGGCTCGCCGACGGCGGCCGCCGGGTGGACCTGCGCCGGGAGAGCGAGATCATCGCCCGCTACAGCGATGCGCTCGGCCGGCCGGGCACGGCGATCGCGATGGCGCTGCTGGAACTCGGCCGCGGGCGGGCGTAACCGGACGTCGGATCAGTCGTTGTCCATAGCGGATGGACCGAGGCGATCGGCCCGGACCGGGAAGCGACGACCGGGCCGCGGCTGTGGGACCTCGCCCCGGCGCGGATCCGCCGGCAGGGGACAGCCGGCAGCGTCAGCGTTCTCCATTCCCGGTCTTCGCGGCCGTCCGCACTCGGCGCGGCCCGGTCAGGTCGGCCGCGAAGGCTCCCGGTCGGCGGAGGGCTATGTAAGTGTGTTTATGTTCCTGTGTTGCCACATTGTGGGGCCTGTCCGGGGCACGCCTTAGACTGGTCGGCATTATGGACTCCACTTCCCCGCTGGTTCTCGTCGTCGACTTCGGCGCCCAGTACGCCCAGCTCATCGCGCGCCGGGTCCGCGAGGCGCGGGTCTACAGCGAGATCGTGCCGCACGACACGCCGGTCGCCGAGCTGCTGGCCCGGCGGCCCGCCGCGGTCATCCTCTCCGGCGGCCCGTCCTCGGTGTACGCCGAGGGCGCGCCGCACGTCGGTGCCGAGCTCTTCCGCGCCGGGGTGCCGACGCTCGGCATCTGCTACGGCTTCCAGGCCATGGCGCTGGCGCTCGGCGGCGTGGTCGAGCACACCGGGACGCGCGAGTACGGCGGCACCGACCTGGCCGTCGCGGAACCCGCCTCCACGCTCTTCGCCGGCACGCCCGCCGCGCAGTCGGTGTGGATGTCGCACGGCGACGCCGTGTCCGCCGCGCCGGAGGGCTTCCGGGTCAGTGCCCGCACCGCCTCGACCCCGGTGGCAGCCTTCGAAGACGACGTCCGGCGGCTGTACGGCGTACAGCACCACCCCGAGGTGCTGCACACCGCGCACGGCCAGAAGGTGCTGGAGAACTTCCTCTACCGCGGCGCCGGGATAACCCCGAGCTGGACGATGGTCAACATCGTGGAGGAGGCGATCGAGTCGATCCGCACCCGGGTCGGCGAGCGCCGGGCGATCTGCGGCCTGTCCGGCGGGGTGGACTCGGCGGTCGCGGCGGCGCTGGTGCAGCGGGCCATCGGGCACCGGCTCACCTGCGTCTTCGTCGACCACGGGCTGCTGCGCAAGGGCGAGGCGGAGCAGGTCGAGAAGGACTTCGTCGCGGCCACCGGGGTCGCGCTGAAGGTGGTGGACGCCAGGCGCCGTTTCCTCGACGCGCTGGCCGGGGTGGTCGACCCGGAGGAGAAGCGCAAGATCATCGGCCGGGAGTTCATCCGAGTCTTCGAGCAGGCGCAGGCCGAGATCGTCGCCGGGAGTGTGCATGCGGGGGACCCGGGCGGTTCGGCCCTGGCGGACTGGTCTCTGGTGCAGGGCACGCTCTACCCCGACGTGGTCGAGTCCGGCGGCGGCTCCGGCACCGCGAACATCAAGTCGCACCACAACGTCGGCGGGCTGCCGGACGACCTCGAATTCGAACTCGTCGAGCCGCTGCGCAAGCTGTTCAAGGACGAGGTGCGCCGGGTCGGCGAGGAGCTCGGCCTGCCCGCCGAGCTCGTGTGGCGCCAGCCCTTCCCCGGTCCCGGCCTGGGCATCCGGATCGTCGGCGAGGTCACCGAGCAGCGGCTTGACCTGCTGCGCGAAGCCGACGCGATCGCCCGCGAGGAGCTGACGAAGGCGGGGCTCGACCGCGAGATCTGGCAGTGCCCGGTGGTGCTGCTCGCGGACGTGCGCTCGGTGGGCGTGCAGGGCGACGGGCGCACGTACGGGCACCCGATCGTGCTGCGGCCCGTGTCGTCCGAGGACGCGATGACCGCGGACTGGACCCGGCTGCCCTACGACGTGCTGGCACGGATCTCCACCCGGATCACCAACGAGGTGCACGACGTGAACCGGGTCGTGCTCGACGTGACCTCCAAGCCGCCGGGCACCATCGAGTGGGAGTGACCGAGCGGGAGTGACCCGCCCGTGTGGGAATGGGCCGGTCCCCGCACGGGGCGTGCTGCCGCCGGTGTACGCTCCGAGCTTGCTGCCGATTAGCTCAATAGCTGCCGATTACGCGAGTGAGGGAGGGCGCGGGCGTGGCTGACGGACCCGAGGGCCACAGCTCGATCCGGCGGGACTACGACCGTGAGCTGGCTCAGTTCGTCGAACGCTGCCGTGAGTTCGCGAACGGCGACGGGTTGCCCGGCGCGCTCGCGCACTCGGACACCGGTGCCCGGCAGTGGGTCTCCGACGAGTTGACCCGCCGGGCCGGGCGGCTGGCCGTGGTCGCCCGCGAGGAGAACGCCGCGTGGATCGCCCTGGTCGGCAGGCAGGTGATGCGCGCGGCCTGGTGGCTGGTGGCCGCGGTGCTCGTGGTCGACCTGGCCACGCTGCCGCTCTCGGCCGGCTGGACCATGCCGCGCACCGCCTCGCCGGTGGCCTTCCTGGCTTTCGCCGGGCTGTTCAGCCTGATGAGCCTGGTGCACGCGGACATCGGCGGCGTGCTCTGCTTCCTGGTCGGGGTGGACGGACGGCTCTCGCTGCCGCGCACGCTGTCCGTCCTGTGGGCGGCCACGCTCTTCACCGCCTTCGTCTACTTCGGCGTCGAAGACGTCGCGGCCGGTTCCCCCGAGCAGCGGGCCGACGTCGGGGCGGCGATATCGCATCCGCACTGGGAGTATCTCGCGCTGCTGGCCACGCCGGTCGTCGTCGCCGCGGTCGGCGGCCTGGTGAGCGCGGCGCGGATGCGCCGGCGGGCCACGCCCTACCTGCCCGGCCAGCGTTCGCAGCTGCGCGACCTGCTGGTCGAGGACACCGGCCTCGGCTCGCTGGCGGCGGCCGTCTGGCTGCCGGTGAACCTGGTCGCGGTGCTGTTCCTGGTGGTCGGCCTGGCGAAGAGCCCCTACGATCTGCCCCGGCTGCCGGACGCGGTGGTGATCGTGGCGCTCGGCGCGGCCGCGCTGTACCTCGGCGTCAAGCTGGCCGAGGTGCGCCGGCCCGTGCTGGTCTCGGTCGTGCGGGTCCGCGCTCCCGGCGAGCCGGACGGGCCGATCCGGCAGGGCGACGAGATCGAGATCCGCGGACTCGGCTTCGTGCCGCCCGCCGCGTCGGCGCCGGACCAGCTGGCCCGCATAGTGGTCAAGCTGGGCCCGATCCACATCCACGTCCCGCTGGTGCCGGACACCGGGGGCGGCTTCACCAATCCGACCGACACCTCGGTGACCGTCCCCGTCCCGTATGAGGCCGAGCCCGGACCGTGGACCGTCCGCGTGGTCACCGCGTCCGGGCTGGAGACCACCGACTACCCGCTGGACATCCTCGCCGACGAGGTCTGACGGACGGTCCGATGCGGACCGCGCTCTACCAGTCCGTGTTGTACCGGTCGCCGCGGTTGGCGCGGTCGCGCCGGGCACGCAGCACGGCGCCCACCACGCCGGACAGCCCGAGGCCGAGCACCAGCAGCGAGAGCGTCCATCCGGCGTTGACGGCCAGGTGGCCGCCGGAGGCCAGCAGATAGGCGCCGCCGATCAGGAAGAAGACGATCCCCGATCCGATCGACACCGGGTCGCGGTCCGGCCCCTGATCCGGCTGCCGGTTCGGCCCCTGGTTCGGTTCAGTGGACACGCTGCACCTCCACGTCTCCCAGGCCCGCCTTGAGGTCGAGCATGATGGTTCCCTTCGCGGTGCCTTCGGCGGAGGAGCTGAAGACACGGGTAACGTCGAGCCCGGAGTTCCGCTCGCCGTTGACGAACTGCATATGCCCGGCACCCACGTGCAAGGTGGCTTGGAGCGCCACGTCGTAGGGCACGGTCACGATCAGCTGGCCGACGCCGACGTACGCGGTGACGTGCACCGTGCCGCCCCCGGGATCGATCGCCGACAGGTCGAGTTCGCCGCGTCCTGCGGCCAGGTCGTACGACGAGGCGAGAACGGCCGCCGAGACCGGTGTCCACGTCGTGTCGCCCGTCTCGCCGCGCAGCGGCACATTGATCGCGCTGGCCAGAATCAGCGGCACGACCAGCACCAGACCCAGCGGGATCAGCGCCCGCGCCCTTCCGAACAGTCCGCCGACGATCATCCCCGCCCCAACCGCCATGACGGCCAGGGCCAGCCCCGCCGTCCAGCCGATGCTGATGGCGCCCGCCTCGGCGAGCACCCCGACCACGCCCAGGGCGAGCAGCGCCGCCGACAGAGTCAGGCCGTTGACCCGACGCGGCTTCCTGCGCGGGCCCGGCCCCGCGGCAGGGCCGGACGAGCCTGGCTCGGTGGGCTGAGGCGTGCTGAATGCGCCCACGGCGTCCTGCGGCTCGCCCGCGTTTGTGCCCGCCGGGTCGGCCCCGGTCCCCGGCGCCGGCGGCGCTGCCACCGGACGCTGCCACCACGGCCGCGGCTGCTGCGCGCCGGCCGGCCCCCAGAACCTGCCGGTGAACTGTGCCTGGCCCTGTCCCTGCGCTCCCCGCTCGCGCTCGCCGAGCCACAGCAGCACCGCGACGATCGCGGCGGCCAGCAGCAGCAGGGGAATCGCCCGCCCGAAGCCCTGCCCGAGCACCGTGACCATCACCATGAAGCCCAGCGCCGCGAGCACCGCCACCGCGACGGCGGTGACCTCGCTGCGTCCGCTCAGCAGCTTTCGCGCCTCGGACTCGCTCTGGCCCTCGTCCGGCACGAACAGCCACGCGGCGGCGTAGGCCAGCAGCCCGAAGCCGCCGAAGAAGGTCAGCAGCGCGAACAGGATCCGGAAGACCACCGGATCGATGTCCAAGTGCCGGCCCAGGCCGCCGCAGACTCCGGCGATCATCCTGGAACGGCCGTCCCGGCGCAGCGGCGGACGTGTCGGAACCGGCCCCTGCTCCGGTCCCGGCCCGGGCCCCTGCCCCTCCCACAGCCCACGTGGCCCCGCGTTCTCTTGTTCGCTCATGGGTACCAGCCTGCCGTGCCGCGCGGCCGCCGCCATCGGGCGACCCCAGGATCCGACCCCGAACTTCGCCCCCGAGACGGACTCGGGGTGAACCCCGATGTACGCACCCGGCCGGCCGTGTGAGCATGGCTGATGTGATGCCGCTGTGATGCCGCCGCTGCCCGAGGGGACGCGCCGCCTGTACCGCTCCGCGCAGGGGCGGCTGCTCGGTGGTGTCGGCCGGGGGCTGTCACTTCACCTGGGCGTGGATGTATGGCTGCTGCGGCTCGCTTTCGTGCTGCTCACCCTGGTCGACGGCGCCGGAGTCGTCGCGTATGCAGCGTTCTGGCTGCTCGCTCCGCTCGGGCGGGTGCCACCCGCCGAACGCTCCGCCCCGCGCTCCGGTGCCCGCGCGGCCGTGCTGGTGGTGCTGGCCGTGGAGGCGATCCTGGTGATCGGGGTCGACCGCGTGGACACTCCCGGGACGTGGCGCGTCCTGCTGCCGGTGACCGCCGTGGTGATCGGCCTCGCGGTGCTGTGGCGCCAAGCGGACGACGAGCAACGTGCCCGCTGGTTTCCCGCGCGCCGCAGCGGCCCTGCGGCGCTGGCCCGCACGCTGGTCGGCTCGGCCGTGGTGCTCGGCGGCATCACGGTGCTGGTTTCCGGCGGGTCGCCGTGGGCCCGCACCGGCCGGGTCCTGCTGGCCGCGCTCGCGCTGCTCGCCGGGGTGCTGCTGATCGCGCTGCCGTTCCTGCTGCGGGTCCTGCGCGACCTGTCGGCCGAGCGGTCCGAGCGGATCCGCTCGCAGGAGCGCGCGGAGGTCGCGGCGCTGATGCACGACTCCGTCCTGCACACGCTGACCCTGATCCAGCGCAGCAGCGCCGAGCCGGCCGAAGTGGCGCGGCTGGCCCGGGCACAGGAGCGGGAACTGCGCGCCTGGCTCTACGACGGCGGGCCACGGCCGGGCAGCCAAGCCGCGCCGGAGAGCTTCACGCAGGCGGTGAAGGCCGCGGTGGCGCAGGTGGAGGACCGGCACGGCGTGCAGATCGAGGTGGTCACGGTCGGCGACGCGCCATTGGACGACGGCCTTCGCGCGTGCGTGGCCGCGACGAGAGAGGCGGCGGTGAACGCGGCGAAGTACGCGAAGGGCGCGCCGATCACCGTTTATACGGAGGTTGAGGTGCGGGGCGGGCGCACGCAGAGCGCCGAGGTGTACGTGCGCGATCGCGGGCCCGGCTTCGACCTGGACACGGTCGCGGCGGATCGTATGGGCATCCGCGAGTCGATCATCGGCCGGATGAAGCGTCACGGCGGCCAGGCGAGCATTCGAACCGCGCCCGGTGAGGGTACCGAGGTACGCATAGAGTGGCGCCGTGACTGAGCGCGCTGTGACTGAACCTGGTGTCCCGATCCGCTTGGTCCTGGTGGACGATCATCGGATGTTCCGCACCGGTGTGCGTGCGGAACTGGACGAGGTGGCCGGCTCCGCGGTCGAGGTCGTCGGGGAGGCCGACGACGCGCCGCGGGCCGTCGCGGTCATCCTGGCCACCCGGCCGCAGGTGGTGCTGCTCGACGTGCACCTGCCGGGCGGCGGCGGTGTCGAGGTGCTCAAGCAGTGCGTGGCCCGCGCGCCGGAGGTGCGTTTCCTGGCCCTGTCGGTGTCGGACGCCGCCGAGGACGTCATCGGGGTGATACGAGCAGGGGCCCGCGGCTACGTCACCAAGTCGATCACCGGCGCCGAGTTAGTGGACGCGGTACGCCGGGTCGCGGACGGTGACGCCGTCTTCTCGCCGCGGCTGGCCGGCTTCGTGCTCGACGCGTTCTCCGGGTCCGCCGCGCCGGTCGACGAAGAGCTCGACCGGCTCACCGCGCGCGAGCGCGAGGTGCTGCGCCTGATCGCGCGCGGGTATGCCTACAAGGAGATCGCCCGCGAACTGGTCATCTCGGTCAAGACGGTGGAGAGCCACGTCTCCTCGGTGCTGCGCAAGCTCCAGCTGTCCAACCGGCACGAGCTCTCGCGCTGGGCGACCGCGCGAAGGCTCGTCTGAACCAGTAAATTAGTGAGTCTTTCTCATATATAATGGTCGCCAGCTTGCCGAGACGATGGGGGTCTGGTGACGGCGAACAGGGGCGAGGACGGGAGCACGGCGAACGCCGGGAGCGCCGAGGACGGCGGCGAGCGCTGGCTGCGCCGGCTGCTCGGCTACACCTGGCGGTACAAGCGGCTGGTCGTGATCGCGACGGCCGCCTCGCTGGCGATCACCGGGATCGGCGTCGTCGTGCCGCTGATCCAGCGCACCGTGATCGACGACGTCATCCTGCGGCACTCCGCGCCGCTGCTGCCGTGGGCCGTCGCGCTGGTCGGCGTCGCGCTGCTTAACTTGGTCGTCTCGCGCACCCGCCGGTATGCGGGCGGGCGGATCGGCATCGAGGTGCAGAACGACCTGCGCACCGACGTCTTCGACGCGCTGACCCAGCTCGACGGGCAGGGCCAGGACAAGCTGGAGACCGGGCAGATCGTCTCGCGCTCCTCCTCCGACATCAACATGGTCGCGCAACTGCTCGGCATGACCCCGATGCTGGGCGGCATGCTGCTGATGTTCTTCAGCGCGCTGGTCGCGATGCTCGTGCTCTCCCCGCTGCTGACCCTGATCGGGCTGGCGGTCGGCCCCGGCCTGGCCGTGGTCACCACGCTGGCCCGCCGCAAGCTGTTCCCGGCGACCTGGGACGCCCAGCAGAAGACCGGCGCGCTGGCCGGCGTGGTCGAGTCCGCGGTCACCGGGGTGCGCGTGGTCAAGGGCTTCGGGCAGGAGCGCCAGGAGGTGGCGAAGCTGGAGCGGGCCGCCCGCACCCTGTTCGCGGCCCGGCTGCGCTCGGTGCGGATGACCGCCAGGTACAACCCGACGCTCGGCGCCATCCCGACCCTCGGCCAGCTCGGCGTGCTCGCCTTCGGCGGCTGGCTGGCGCTGCGCGGCGAGATCACCCTCGGCACGTTCCTCGCCTTCGCCTCCTATCTCACGCAGTTCGCCGGTCCGGTGCGGGCGCTGTCCACCTTGCTGACCTTCGGGCAGCAGGTGCGGGCCAGCGCGGTGCGCGTCTTCGAGGTCATCGACTCCAAGCCGCTGATCGCTGATCGCGCGGACGCACTCCCTTTGCCGGACACACGCGAGGACGGCGCGGCGGACGTCGTCTTCGACAGCGTGACCTTCGGTTACGTGCCCTCTCGGCCGGTGCTCAAGGGTCTGACGCTCGACGTGCGCGCCGGGGAGACGCTGGCGCTGGTCGGCTCGGCCGGTTCCGGCAAGTCCACCGTGGCGATGCTGCTGCCGCGCTTCTACGATCCGCAGTCCGGCACGGTGCGGATCGGCGGGCACGACCTGCGCGAGGTGACGACGGACTCGGTGCGCGCGTCCATCGGCCTGGTCATGGAGGACGCGTTCCTGTTCTCCGACTCGGTGCGCGCGAACATCGGCTACGGCCGCCCGGACGCCACCGAGGAGCAGATCCGCGCCGCGGCGCGGGCGGCGGAGGCGGACCGGTTCATCGAGGAGCTGCCGCAGGGTTATGACACGGTCGTCGGCGAGCAGGGCCTGACCCTCTCCGGCGGCCAGCGCCAGCGGGTCGCCCTGGCCCGCGCGCTGCTCACCGACCCGCGCATCCTGCTGCTCGACGACGCCACCTCGGCGATCGACGCGGCGACCGAGGCCGAGATCCACGCGACGCTGCGCCGGGTGATGGCCGGGCGCACCACGATCCTGATCGCGCACCGCCGCTCCACGCTCCAACTGGCCGACCGCATCGCGGTGCTGGACGAGGGGCACCTCGTGGACGTCGGCACGGCGGCACAACTGGAGGAGCGCTGCCCGCTCTATCGGCTGCTGCTGTCCGGCCCGGGGGACGACGCGGAAGGCGTGGACGCGGGCGAACTGGGCAGTGTCGAGGATCACGGCGCAGTCAATGGCGGTGTAGTCAACGGCGGTGCGGTTAACAGCAGTGCAGTTAACGGCGGTGTAGTCAATGTCAGTGCGGTCAACGGCAGCATCGCCAACGGGAAAGCTCTCAACGCCCTCAACGGGAAGGCCGTCGACGGTTCGGTGCCCAATGGTTCGGCACCCAACGGTGTCACGCCCGCGCTCTGGGACCGCTCGAAGG
>NZ_DASYZI010000325.1:0-4259 GCF_035946395.1 Actinocrinis sp. | reverse complement strand
ATCTCGCGGCCCGCTACAAACGCCTGATCGCCCGGCGCGGCAAGAAACGCGCCCTGGTCGCCCTGGAACACACCATCCTGGTCTCGGTCTGGCACATGTTCACCCGCGACCAGCCATACGCCGAACTCGGCGGCCAGTACTGCCTCGAACGCACCGGCCACACCCGACAGACCCGACGGCTCATCGGACAACTCACCCAACTCGGCTACCACGTCACCCTCCAACCCATCGGGCCCACCTAAAAACCAGCAACGATCAACCTGCGAGGATTTTCGAATCAGACGACGGTGTTGGTCTCGACGGGTTCGGTCGGACCGGCGCCGGCGACGGTGCCGGAGACGGGGTGCAGCCAGCAGGCCACGGAGCGGCGCTCGCCCGCCGCGGACGCGGGCGCGCCGAGCAGCGGGATCTGCGAGTCGCAGGGGTCGAACGCCTTGGGGCAGCGCGGGTGGAACGCGCAGCCGGAGGGCAGCGAACGCGGGTCGGGCGGCGAGCCCGGGATGCCCGTCAGCTCACGGCGCGGGCCGCGCAGGGCCGGGAAGGAGTGCAGCAGGCCGTCGCTGTAGGGGTGCAGCGGCGCGCGGTAGATCTGCGCGGCGGGCGCTTCCTCGACGATGCGCCCGCCGTACATGATGGCGATCCGGTCGGCGAACTCGACCAGCAGCGAGAGGTCGTGGGTGATGAAGACCACGGAGAAGTCCAGCGTCCGGCGCAGCCGGCTGAAGACGGCCAGGATCTGGCGCTGCATCACCACGTCGAGGGCGGTGGTCGGCTCGTCCATGATGACGATACGCGGCTCCAGCGCCAGCGCCATGCCGATCATCACCCGCTGCCGCATGCCGCCGGACAGCTGGTGCGGGTAGCTGTCCAGCCGGTCCGCGGGGATGCCGACCAGGCCCAGCAGCTCGCGGGCGCGCTCGATCCGCTCCGTGCGGCCGAGGTTCGGCCGGTGCGTGTGGATCACGTCGGTCAGCTGCTTGGCGATCTTGTCGACCGGGTTGAGCGCGTTCATCGCGGCCTGGAACACGATCGCGGTCTGCCCCCAGCGGAACTTGCGCAGCCCGGCGGGGCTGAGCGCGAGCACGTCGACCGCGCCGGTGCCGTCACCCGGGTGGTAGAGCACCTTGCCCGAGGCGACCACTCCGGGCGGCGGCAGCAGGCGGGTCAGGCCGTAGGCGAGCGTGGACTTGCCGCTGCCGCTCTCCCCCGCCAGGCCCAGCACCTCGCCGCGGCGCAGCGAGAGGGTGACGTCGCTCACCGCGCGCACCGCCCCCTCGCCGAGGCCGTAGTCGACGCTGAGCCCTGAGATCTCCAGCACCGCGTCGTCCATCGTCGTCGTCACGGCGGTCACCGGGCACCGTCCTCACTGTGTCCATCAACACCGTGTCCATCAGCACCGTGTACCTCTACTACCTCAAGGCCACGCTCGTTCAGGCTGCGGGCGTCGGCGCCGCCGCCGGGGCCGCTGTGCGCCAGGACCGGGGTGAAGCCGACCCGCATGCGCACCTTGCGACCGGTGAAGTCACGCACCTTCAGGCTGCCGCTGCTGCGCAGCCGCGGGTTGACCAGTTCGTCGATGCCGAAGTTGAGCAGCGAGAGCGCGGTGCCCAGCAGCGCGATGGCCAGCCCCGCCGGGACGAACCACCACCAGGCGCCGATGGCCAGGGCCTCCTGGCTCTGCGCCCAGAACAGGATCGCGCCCCAGTTCCACTCGTAAAGCCCCTGCACGCCGATGAACGCCAGCGCGACCTCGGTCATGACCGCGTAGATCACGGTGCCGACGAAGGAGGAGGCGATGATGGCGGTCAGGTTCGGCATGATCTCGAACAGGATGATCCGCCAGATCGGCTCGCCGGCCGCGCGGGCAGCCTCGACGAAGTCGCGTCTGCGCAGGGAGAGCGTCTGCGCTCGCAGGACTCTGGCGCCCCAGGCCCACGAGGTCAGGCCGATGACGAGCGCGATCACCCAGTCGCCGCCGGTGGGGATGGCGGTGGTGATGATGATGATCAGCGGCAGCGCCGGGATGACCAGGAAGACGTTGGACACCGCGGACAGGCCCTCGCCGCCCGCGCCGCCGAGGTAGCCCGAGGTCACGCCGAAGAGCACCGCGACGATCGTGGCGACCACCCCGGCGAAGAAGCCCACGAACACCACGCTGCGGGTGCCGGCCAGCACCTGGCTGAAGATGTCCTGGCCGATGTGGGTGGTGCCGAACCAGTGCTTGCCGGACGGCCCCAGCAGGATGTCGCTGCTGCGGGCGGAGGGGTCGTACGGGGTGATGTAGGGCCCGATGATCGCGATCAGCACGAAGACGGACAGGATCGCCAGGCCCACGGCCACCTTGCGGTTGGACAGCAGGCGCATGCGCAGCCGCCGGGAGGCGGCCGGGCCGGCGACGGGTTCCTGCGGCGTGACGGCGTCCACGCCGGGCGCGGTGACGGCCATCGTCAGCCCTCCCTACGGGTTCGCGGGTCCAGCGCCATGTAGGCGAGGTCGGCCAGGAAGTTGGCGGCCAGTACGGACAGCGTGATCACCAGGAAGATCCCCTGCATGACCGGGTAATCCTTCTGGCCGATCGAGGTGACCAGCTCAAGGCCGACGCCGGGGTAGGAGAACACGTACTCGACCAGGAAGGTGCCGCCGACCACCAGGCCCAGCGCCATGCCGAAGCCCGAGACGCTCGGCAGCATCGCGTTGCGCGCGGCGTAGCCGAGCATGACGCGCCGCTCGGTCAGGCCCTTGGCGTGCGCGACGGTGACGTAGTCCTCGCTGCTGACGGTCACCACCATGTTGCGCATGCCCATCAGCCAGCCGGCCACCGAGGTCACGATGATCGTCGCGGCGGGCAGCAGGCTGTGCTTGATCGCGCTGGAGATGAACGCGCCGCTCCAGCCGGGTATCAGCCCCTGGTCGTAGCC
Source organism: Actinocrinis sp. (assembly GCF_035946395.1). Lineage (NCBI taxonomy): Bacteria > Bacillati > Actinomycetota > Actinomycetes > Catenulisporales > Actinospicaceae > Actinocrinis > Actinocrinis sp. Next base: position 1,341 of record NZ_DASYZI010000325.1, on the reverse strand, counting down.
GCCGGCCGACGGCAGGTAGCTGTTGACCCCGGTGAAGGCGGCGATGGCCAGCAGCGCCAGCCAGAAGTACGGGATGGAGGCGAAGAAGGTGGTGATCGGCATCAGCAGGTCGGCCAGGCTGCCGCGGCGCCAGCCGACGATCACGCCGAGCAGCGTGCCGATGGCGAAGCTGAGCACCGTGGACACGCCGACGAGCATGACCGTCCAGGGCAGCTCCTGCGCCAGCACCGAGGAGACCGGCGTCGGGAAGTTGTGGAACGAGATGCCCAGGTCGCCGTGGGCCAGCTGGTTGAGGTAGCCGAGGTACTGGTGCCAGAGGTCCTGCTGCTTGTCCAGGCCGAACAGCACGGTCAGCGAGTGCACCGCCTGCGTGCTGATCTCGCCCTGGTACTCGGCGATCAGCGAGTCGACGGGGTTGCCCGGCGTCAGGCGCGGCACGAAGAAGTTGATGGTCACCGCGGCCCAGGCGGTGAAGATGTAGAAGGCGAGGCGTTGCGCGAAGTACCTCATGTTGCGTCACCGCCCTTTGCGGCAGAGGCGTCCGGGTCGTAGAGCCAGCAGGCGGCCCAGTGCTTCTGGGCCGGTTCGCCGACGTCGAAGCGGGGCGGGACCGTCACGGTGCACACGTCCATGGCGTGCGGGCAGCGCGGGTGGAAGCGGCAGCCGCTGGGCGGATGGATCAGGCTGGCGACCTCGCCGGTGCCCTCCTCGACCGACTCGCCGTGTGCACCGGAGCCGTTCGCCCTGGCGACGCGGTCGGGGTCGGGCGCGGAGTCGATCAGCAGCCTGGTGTAGGGGTGCGCGGGGCTCTGCGTGACGCTCTCGCTGGCACCGCCCTCGACGATCCGGCCCGCGTACATCACCTGCGTCTCGTCGGCGAAGTAGCGGGCCGAGGCGATGTCGTGGGTGATGTACAGGATCGCCAGGTGCATCTGTTCCTTGAGATCCCGCAGCAGGTTCAGGATGCCGAGCCGGATCGAGACGTCCAGCATCGAGACCGGCTCGTCGGCCAGCAGCACGCGCGGGCGCACCGCCAGCGCCCGCGCGATCGCCACGCGCTGGCGCTGGCCGCCGCTCAGCTCGTGCGGGAACTTGCCGAGGAACTGCTCGGCCGGCGTCAGGCTGACGCGCTCCAAGAGCGCCCGCGCCTGCTCCTCCACCGCCGCCCGCGACCGGGCGAAGCCGAAGACCCGCAGCGGCCGGGCGAGGTGGTAGCGCACGTCGTGCACCGGATTGAGCGAGGCGAACGGATCCTGGAAGATCAGCTGCACGGCGCGGCGGTAGGCGCGCAACGCGCGCCGGCCCCGGCCCGCGAGCGCCGCCCCCGCGAAGCGGATGCTC
>NZ_DASYZI010000324.1:0-65016 GCF_035946395.1 Actinocrinis sp. | reverse complement strand
GAGGAGGTCGACGGGTTCGGGGCCACGTCGCAGACGAGGTGCACCTTGCCGTCGCTGTACGTGATGTTGACGCAGCCCGGGTCGTTGGGCACGGTCGCCGTGCTGACCGGCGTCGGCGTCACGATAGGCGGCGTGGGTGTCGGTGTCGCGTCAGAAGACGTGCTGGTGTCGGTGGGGCTCATGGTCGGGGTGCTGGTGTCGGCCGCGGTGCTGGTTCCGGTCGTGTCGGCGGGGGCGGCCGAGCTTGTGGCCGTGCTGGCTGTGGGCGTGTCCTGCGGTGCTACCGCGGCGGCCTTGCGGGCGTCGGTGCGCACGGACCGGGTGGTCGTGCCGGTGGTCGGGATGACAATCAGGCCTGCCTGGGTAGAGCCGCCGGTGGGGTTGGCGCCGACGACGGCCGGGCTGGTGGGCGGTGCGGCGTGGGCGTTGGCGGTCGCGGCGAACCACGCGCCGCCACCGAGCGCGCCACCGGCGAGGATGGTGAGCAGCGCCCAGCCGATCATCGAGGCGTAGGCGGTGCGGCGGCGCGCGCCGGTCCGGGTGATCTTCTCGGTGGGCCAGTCGGTGTCGAGTTCGCCGAGCGTCATGGGCTCGGTGTCGCGGTCGATGGTGGTCATGGTCCTCTCCCCTGGGTCGTCTTGGCTTCCATCACACACCCAACCTTGCCCACTTGTCAAACAATCAGGCCGCGGCACTCCCAGCACAGGGCGCACACCGTGGCCCCGCGCCTCGCCAGGTGGTTCAATTGTCCAGGTACGCACATGCGCAGATGAGAGAAGGTGCCCGGGTGGCCGGCAATGACACCAGCCTGCAGCCGACCCTCGCTGGCAACCCCGACCTCATGGAGGGCCTGCAGGCGCTCGCGAACTCGCTGCCCGACTACCACCGCGCCGAAATGTACTACGAGGCGACGAACCCGGAGTTCTTCGCCTCCATCCGGCTGCGCCGCGCGCTCGAGCGCACCGGCATCACCTTCCGGTTCAACCTCGCCAAGACCCCGGTCGACGTCATGTCCGACCGCTTGGAGATCAACGCCGTCACCGTCCAGGACGACGACGAGGCCGACCAGATCCTGCAGAAGATCTGGGAACGCAACCTCATGGACCTCGAATCCACCAACATCCACCGGCGGGCCGGCGAGTTCGGCGACGCCTACCTGATCGTCTGGCCCAGCGACGAGGTCGCCGAAGACAACCCGGACATCCAGCCCGAGGACCTCGACGACGAGCAGCAGCTCGACTTCCAGCAGGTCGACATCTTCTACAACTCGCCGAAGACCACGCGGATCGTCTACGACACCGAGAACCCGCTGCGCAAAAAGTTCGCGGTCAAGAAGTGGACGATGCCCGCGCAGCTCGGCATCAAGGCCAAGCCGCCGACCAGGGTGAACCTGTACTACCCGGACCGCATCGAGAAGTACGTCACCACCCCCAACAGCAAGGGCAACAACCGGCGGGACTGGATCCAGTTCGAGGACGAGGGCGACGAGGGGTGGCCGGTCGCTAACCCGTTCGGCGAGATCCCGGTGTTCCACTTCCGCACCGGGATGCCCTACGGCGACCCGGAGCACCGCGCCGCCTATGGCCCGCAGGACGCGATCAACAAGCTGATCATCACGCATGCGGCGACGATCGACTACTACGGCTTCCCGCAGCGGTACCTGCTCTCCGACGCACAGCACGGCTCGGACGAACTGGCGGACTTCGACACCGAGGACGACATCAACCGGTTCGAGGACACCGGCCACGACTCCACCCTGCGCGCCGGGCCCGGCGAGGTGTGGTGGCTCAACGGTGTGCGGCAGGCGGGCCAGTTCAACCCGCCGGACCCGGCTGTGTTCCTCGCGCCGCTCGAGGTGTACATCAGGATGATGGCCCAGGTCACCAACACTCCGCTGCACTACTTCGACCCGCAGACCTACACGCGGCTGCCCCCGTCCGGCGAGTCGATCCGCGCTGCCGAGGTGCCGCTGCTCAAGCGCGTCCGGCGCCGTCAGCTGCTCTACGGGCGCGGCTGGACGCAGGTCATGGCGTTCGCGTTGAAGGTCGCGACCTGGGACGACGACGCAGGCGCCGGACGTATCGTGCAGCCGGACACCGTGATCCGGTGGACGCCCGGCGCGACGATCGACGACACGGCGGGCTGGCAGATGATGCAGCTCAAGAAGAACATCGGCGTCCCGCCGCGCCAGATCCTGCTGGAAACCGGGTATGAGGAGACTCAGGTCGACTCGTGGCTGCCTTACCAGGGCGACGACCTGCAGCAGCGCGTCCAGATCCTGCAGCAGGTCGCCACGGCCGCCCAGGCGCTGGGCACCGCGGCGAACCTGGGTGTCCTCGATCCGGAGCAGGTCAACAAGATCATCACCGATATCCTGAAGCTCCCCGAGGAGCAGTCCACCGAGTTCGATGAAGGGACAGCATGATGGCCGCCGACGGATACGCCAAGGCAGCACCCAACGACGCCGACCTTCTGCACGGCTGCGGCCAGGGCGGTCCCGTCCTCGCAGCCGGTAGCCGGCACACCGACATCACCACCTCCGCCACCAAGGGCATGGACGCCGGGATGAACGCCACCCTGGGGCGCCCGAAGGCGACCAGCGACATGGCCGGTCCGACGCCGGTCGGGCACGTCGTCGCCCCCGGGCAGCGCACGGTGGACGCCCCGAAGGGCACCCAGCCGGCCGTCAAGGCCTACCAGTAAAGGAGCCGTACCGATGGCTGCGAAGAAGACCCTGCCGCCCGCGTTCCTGGCCAACATCAAGAAGGCCAAGGGCGCGCCGAGCATCGGCAAGGGCACTCGCGTGGTGGACCCGAAGGGCAAGAAGGGCACCGTCACCAAGGTCGCCGGAGGCAAGGTCACCGTGAAGCACGACGACGGCACCGTCGACAAGCACCCGATGATGCGCGTGAAGAAGACGGTCGCCCCCAAGGCGGCGAAGAAGAGCAAGTAGCCCCGGCAGGAAGGCGGCGTGCTATGAGCTGGGAGAAGTACGACGCTGACCGGGCATCCAACGACAAGCCGCGGTCGGCGGACAAACTGGCCGAGGCGGTCAAGTCGTCGCTCGGCGATCGCGCCGCGGCGCCGCGGCCCGGCGAGCACCCGGGCCATGTGGTCCACCGGCCGGTCGAGTCCCGGCCGGTGGAAAGCCGCCCCGTCGAGGACGCGGCCGGCAAGAAGGCCTACGCCGGGGCGCGCAAGGCCGCGGTCAAGGCGACGGCCGACGCCGACACCGCGCAGGGCCACAAGGCCGCCGCGGCCGCGCACCGGGAAGCCGCGCGCCTGTCCACCACGCAGGCCCAGCGGATGCTGCACGAGAACAAGGCGGCCGAGCACACCCAGGCTGGCCACGAGGTGCGGTCCAAGGCTGCGGAGGCGCTGCCCAAGTCGCCAGCGCGCGTCACGCGCCCGGTCCGCAAGACGCCGGGCGGTTCGATCGAGCGCAAGTCCACCAGCGGCACCGCGGCCGAGCGGCTGGTGGAGGACCGCAACGCCCGCACGCAGTCCCACTACGAGAAGGTCGCGGACCGGGCCGAGAAGGCGAGCCGCGAAGCCAACGACGCGGCCGGTCACACCGAGGCCTATCGGCAGCACGTGCACGCCGCGAACGTGGCTCCCACCGAGGAGCTGCGCACGATGCACATGAAGCTGGCGGTGTCCCACGACCGGGCCAACGTGTACGAGAAGAGCACCCAGGCGCGGGCCGAGGGGTTGAACATGGCCAAGGCGCGCGCTGGTCAGCCGACTAGTCCCGTGAAGGCGCCCACCGTCGCGGAGCGGACGTACACGGGCAACCGCGACCGGGCCGTGTACATGTCCGCCAAGGCCTCCACTGCGTCGGACCACCGTGCCGCGGCGGGTGCGCACGACCTGGCGGCGAAGAGCGCGCCTACTCCGGTGCTGGAGAAGATGCACGAGGGTAAGGCCGTCGAGCACCTGCAGGCGGCCGAGACCGGTGCGCGTGCCTCTGCCGCGAAGACCGGGGCGACGCCGGCCGCTGCGGTCAAGCTGTCCAAGACCAGCACGGGTGCGGTCAAGGTGACGCAGGGCGCCACCCACCTCGGGAACGTCGAGAGCCGAGGCGGCAAGTACGTCGCCGTCGTGCGCGCCGCCCGCGGCAAGCTCAGCACCGCCGCGTTCGACACGCACGAGGAGGCGCTCGACCACATCCGTCAGTCGCACGGGCTCGGGAAGATGTCCAGTGCTGAGCGGCTCGCTGCCCGGATGCGGTGATGAGCGAGCAGCCGCAGGTCAACACCGCGGGCAACACCGACAGCGAGCAGCAGGCGGTGTCCTCGGTGACGGTGGAGAACGCGGCCGCGGTGGCCGCGCTGCTGCTGCTGGAGAAGCAGGCGATCGACGCGGTCAGCGGCCCGCTGCGCCAACTGCTCCGCAACATCTTCCGGATGCTGGCCGCCCGGTACGTACTCATGTTCGGCGGACTAGAGCAGCCTGCCGCGGATGCGGTGCAGGCGCAGCAGCTCGCCGAGTTGCTGGTGACCGAGTTGCAGGCGGTGGCCGAGTACGATCCGACCCCGCAGCTGCAGCAGTTCGCCGCCCAGGCTGCGGCGCGCGGCCTGGAGTACGCGAACCGGTACCTGACGGCGCCGGTCGCCCCGGGCGTCGTGCAGCTGGAACCCGTGCTCACTGAGGCGATTGGCGCGGTGCCGGAGACGATGGCCGAGTCGGTCGCCTCGACGGCGAACTTCGTCGAGCAGTTGCCGATCACCGGCTGGGACGACCTGGTGCGGGCGATGGGGAAGGCGAACCAGGCCGCGACCAGTCTGGAGCGGTCGACGACGTGGGCGGTGAACAAGGCGAACTCGGACGCGATCCGGCAGGTCGCGGTGAACAAGGGCGCGTCGCTGCTGTGGGTCGCCGAGCCGGACGCCTGTGTGATCTGCCTGGCACTGTCCGGGCACATCATCGACCCGATGTCGGGGGACGGGTTCGACGAGGAGGCGACGTTCGGCAAGCCCGGCAGCGCGCCGGACGTGTGGCCGCCCGGTGAGCCGCTGATGGGTCCGCCGCGGCACGTGAGCTGCCGGTGTCATCCGGAGCTGTGGTTCGGCGCCCACGCGGCACCGGGCGGTCCGGAGGAGAATTCGCTGTACAACCGTCCCGGTGTCGGGGCGAACGTCGACCTGCCCGCGGCGCTGCGGCGCGAGGCGAAGCGGTCGATCGTGTACGGCTGGTCGTTGCCCAGCGAGTCCGGGGCGGTGCGGCTGGATGCGGCGTCGCGGCTGCTCGCCCGCGGCGCGGGGTTGCCGAGGTCGGTGGAGGAGCGCGGGCACCGGGCGGTGGCCAAGGGGGCGTTCGACAACCGGATCCACCCGTCCCACAGGAGGCGTGCTGTGCGCCGGTGATCGCTGTACTGTTGCATTACTGCGCAGATGCGCATAGGTCCCTATCCCGGCTGGGAGCCACTCGTGAAGATCACCCGCCTGATGCCCGCCCGCCACATCCTGCTCGGCCGTCTGAAGAGCGGCGCGCCGGTCTACCAGGTCGCCGGAGGCTCCGGCGACATCGAGATCGAAACGGACGAGGAGACCGGCACCGATCCCGCCGGTGAAGGCGGCGAAGGTGGTGAGGCTGGCAAGGATGGCGAGTGGACGCCGCCGTCCAAGGCGGAGTGGCTGAAGGTGCAGGCCGCGCTGTCGAAGTCCAACGCCTCGGCGAAGCAGCGCCGCGAGGCCCTGGCCGAGGAGCGCGCGGAGAAGCAGCGCCTGGCCGACGCCCTGGCCGCGAAGGAAGCGCAGGACGAGCGCAACGCCCTGCTCGAGGAGCAGCGCCGCGCCGCCGCGGTCGATGCGCCGACCGGCCGCAAGGGCAAGAAGGCCGCCGCATCCCAGCCCCCCGCTGCGCCCGGTCTGCCCGCCGACGTGCTGACCAAGGCGCAGGCCCGCCAGCAGGCCGCTGAAGCGGCGCGCGCCGCCGAGGAGCGAGCCTCCGCCAAGTTCCGCGGCATCGCCGTCAACCAGGCCGCCCGCGCAGCGCTCGCATCTTCCGGCGTGCAGTCCGCCAACGTCTCGCGCCTCGTGCGGCTGCTCGACCTGGACGAGATCCAGATCGACGACGACGGCGAGGTCACCGAGGGGCTCGAGGAGCAGATCGAGACGCTGAAGGCCGAGCTGCCGCAGCTGTTCAAGCCGGCCGAGGCGGACAAGCCGAAGCCCAAGCGGCAGGCCGCCCCGCGGGCGAACGGGTCGGGGCGTGCCGAGGCCGAGCAGCGGCCGCGGTCCTCCGCCGAGCAAATGGCCGCGAGCATCCTCGGATCCCGGTAGAAACAGCGGATAGAAACACCGGAACGCCCCTGGACTGGTTGACAACCGGCCACAGGCGGTAATATGGGCAACAGCCTGCGGATGCGGGTGGGTAAGACCTAGATCGGTCGATGCAGTCCACCCCACCCCACATCCCCAGGAGGTCGCGGCATGCTCCGCGCAAACCTGCTGTCGGGACCGGGCATCGCCCCCAAGACGCTGCTCGGCCACACAGCATTCGGCAAGCCGATCTACGCCATCGCGGGTGGCGCCCGCGACACGATGGAAGCGTGGATCCCGGAGGAGTTCGACTCGCAGGTCATCATGCGGGTGAACCAGATCTCGGGCGTCGAGGCGCTCGGGTCCCCGGTTCCGATGAACTCCGACACCCGGTCGGTTCCGCGTTCGGCGGGCGTGGGCGTGAGCCTCGTCGCCAAGGGCGGCACCTACAACGAGGACCAGTCGGTCAACGACTCCGTCATCCTCACCGCGCAGAAGTTCGGCCAGGCCGTCCGCATCGCGGAAGAGGACATCGACGACGCGATCGCCGACGTCATCGCCACGAAACAAAAAGACTGGGCCACCTCCTACGGCAAGATCTTCGACAACGCGTGCCTGGCCGTCTCGGCCGCGCCCGGCGTCGGGGTGCCGTTCACCAGCGTCTACTACGCGCTGACCCAGTCGGACGCGAACACCGGCTACACCGCGAACGCGAACCTGACCCAGACCGGGTCGGCGGGCACCACGTACGCGTCGCTGTCGCAGTCGCTGGGCAACGTCGAGCGCGGCAACTACTTCGACATCTCCGAGATGGTGTGCATCGCCCACCCGGCGTATCGCAACCTGTTGCGAAACATCAAGGACACCAACGGCCGGCCGATCTTCCAGGAGTCCACCGCGGGCTTCCCGGGCGGCGGTATGGCGGCGTCCCCGGACACGATCTTCGGGATCCCGATCCACTGGTCGCTCGGCAACATGGGCTCGTCCACCGCGACGCCCACCCCGAGTGGCAACCCGCTGCTGACGTGGGCGAACCGCAACTACATGATCGTCGGTCGGCGTTCGGGCCCGGAGTCGGTGTTCATCGACGGCCGCAACGGCCTGGCCGCCCTGACCGACGAGTCGATCCTCAAGCTCCGCGCCCGACGCGCGTTCGCCGTCGGCCACGAGGCCGCGTTCTCGGTCCACGAGGACAACTCGGGCAACATCAACCTGTAACCCTGCGGGGTTTCCCAGACGGCGGGCGCCGGTTTCAGGCGGAACGGCGCCCGTCCCCCGGGAACCCCGGACATCGACGGCAGCCTGCGCCACCCGAAGGAGAACCCCATGCCCGACTTCACCCGTGGCCAGTTCCCGTCGCTCGACGGCGACCCCGAGGCCGAGGTCGCCCAGCGGACCGAGCCGGACACCGACGGCAACTGGTTCCGTAAGGTGTTCACCGTCCACAACCGGTCCTACACCAAGGGCATCGACGGCCGACACCCGTTCCACCTGGACAACTTCGTGTCGGTCCTGCAGGCCGCGTTGCAGCAGGGCCTGCACCCGAAGGGCGCGCCGGAGCTCGAGGCCGAGGCGGATCACCCGACCGACGGCAAGAGCACGAACCTCACCTACAGGGTGCCGGTCGTGCCCGCGGTCGCCGACGTGCACCCCGAGACGACGGTCACCCCGTCCAACCTCGATCTCGTGCTGGCGAACCCGAACGCCCTGCAGCCGATCCCGGTCCAGCAGCCCGCGGCCGACGCGACCCGTTGGGACCGCGGCGAGGGCGGCACGGACGCGGACGGCGCGCCGCTGCTGCCCCCGAGCGCGCCGCCGGCCGAGCAGGAGCCGGTCGCGGGCCCTACGCCACCGGCGGACCCGTCGACCCCGCCGGCTGCTACATCGTCGGAGAATCCGGCTGCACCCTCTACCACTTCCCCGCCGCTGTCGCCCGATCCCGAGACAGCAGCTCCGGACGCATCACCGTCAACATCCGCTGAGCCGGTCGACCCGGCGCCCGCGGTGCAGCCCCCGGCGGAGTAACCGGTGAGCCTCGCGACCAACCAGGGCGCGACGGCCGTCATCCAGTCGTCCTGGTCGATCGCCGGCACACCCACAGACGTCACCAACCTGACGATCTCCGTATCCGCGGTCTCCACCGGCACCAGCGTCATCGCCCCGACGAGCGCCGGGATCTACCACGCCTCGACCGGCCTGTACGAGTTCAGCTGGGCCGTCCCGACGAGCCAGGCCACCGGCGACTACCTCGCCGCGTGGAACGGCACCCTCGGCGGCTCGGCGAGCAGCCAGTCGGTCGTCGTCACCGTACAGGACGTCAACTACGGCATCCCGACGTTCCTGACCTGGTGCGACATCTCCCTGGCGCAGGACCTGATCCAGGGCGGCAACGTCAACCCGGTCAGCCCGCTGACCTGGGTGCAGAACGTGACCGGGCTGTCGCTGACGTTGGGGCAGATCCAGCAGGGCCAGCAGGTGCTGAACATGTTCAGCAACTACACGCCGGAATCCAGCGGCTTCAACATGCGGCCGAAGGACCTGATGCTGCTGCGCTACGGGCTGGCCTACCAGGCCGCGTGGATGACGCAGCAGCCCGGTGTGCTGTACCGGTCGGAGATCGACCAGCTGTCGCAGGATGGCCTGTCCACACACTGGATGGACCCGCGCGCCATCATGCTCGCGCCGCTCGCGCTGCGGTCGCTCAAGCAGCTGTCGTGGCAGAAGTCGCGGTCGCTGCGGGTGCGCACGCCGTTCATCGACGACCAGACACCGCTGTCGTCCGATCCGGACGCCGAGGCGAACGACCTGTACGAGCGGTGGGTCGACATGTACAACTTCGGCTACCGGGGAAGCTCGGTGCCGTGATGAGCAAGGGCAACCAGATCCCGACGTCGAAGTCCGCGGACAGCATCAAGGCCCGCAACGAGGTGTACGACCAGCTCGACAAACGGTTCCCGAAGTCGGCGATCGGCTGGGTGAAGCTGATCCCGTGGGATCCGGCCACGAAGATCGGCCTGGACGCGTTCGACACGAGCAACGAGGAGAGCTGGGCCGCGTACCGGGCTCCGGACCATGTGCTGCGCGAGGTGGAGCAGTACAAGCAGGGCGAGAACGATCCGATCATCGCCGTGATGGGGCCCGGGAAGAACGCCAAGGCCGTGATCATCGACGGCCACCACCGGTACCTGGCGCGGGAGAAGATGAACAAGGGCCGGGTCGAGGCGTTCATCGGGCACGTGCCGTCGGACGAGGGGCCGTGGCTGTACACGCACATGTCGCAGAAGGGCGGTGACTCGGGGTGACGGTGTTCTGGCCGACCACCACGATCAGCATCCTGCGCGGCACCACGACGACCGCGGCCGGGGATGTCGTCGACTCCGATACGCCGGTGCATACCGGTGTGCCGGCGTCGGTGATGGAGCGCACGAGGACGGGGATCGACTCGGTATCACAGGACATGCGCGTCTACCGGTACACCACGTGCCGGCTGGCGGCTGGGACCGATGTGCTGGACACGGATCGGATCCTGGACGAGCGCACCGGGAAGAAGTACTCGATCGCCGCGGTGTCGGTGCTGGGGTCGCCGGTGCATACGCCTGACTTGCGGCTGGACTTGACTTACGTCAACTGACAGGGCCTGATCCGGGCGATATACTGGATACGTCCGGATTTGTATGTTCATTACGCGATTTCTTGGGACGGAGTCACTCATGGCAAGCATTCCCGACCTGGGAACCCGCGACGCGGTCAGCGCCGACATGCCCGCGCGCAACGCGAGCAACGGCGTGGCGCCGGGCGCGAAGAGCAACCTCCTGAAGGGCGGCGGTGCGATCGGCGGCGCGCAGGAGGCGCACCACCAGCCGACTAAGGTGCTGCACCCGCAGGGGCCGTTCGTGGACGCGCAGGGCAACCGGTTCAAGGTCGACTCGAAGTAGTCGCCGTCTCCGCCTGAGACAACACCCCTACTCTCCCTAGGAGACATGAAGTGCCTACTTCGGGCGCAGCGGGCGACCTCTTCGAGCAGAGGGACGTCAACGCCAACGTCGACACCTACGTTTCGGCGACCGGCGAGCTGGTCGAGCAGTACGGACTGGTCCTCGGCACCCCGCAGACCTACACCGCCAACGCCGTGATCCCGGTGTCGGCCTCCAACGTCGAGATCGGCGCCATCGCCGGCGCGATCTCCCTCACGCTTCCGGCGGCTTCGGCGGTGACGGCGGGCCACCTGCTGTCGATCTCCGACGCCAACGGCTCGGTGTCGTCCTCGGCGACGGTCGGCCTGATCACTCCGACCGGCGGCGGCAAGATCGGCAACGTGTCGGCGGCGACGTCGTCCACCTCGGCCGCGTCGTACGCGTTCCTGAACTCGGCCTACGGCGCGCTGCGCCTGAAGTCGAACGGCACCAACTGGAACCCCTGGTAAACACGCAAGAATTTCGCTGGGGCTGCCTGCGGTTGGTGCTTCAAGGCGCACCCGCTTAGGTGTGGATGGGCAGCAGGGCCGGGGGCGGCAATCCGGTCCGAGAACTGAACACGCCGCACCGCCCCCACGGTGCCCGGGTAGACCGGGCGGGGACGGTGCGGGGTACCCGACGTAGAGAAGGGTGCGGAAGGTGGCCGTTGATCTCCAGATCGACGAGGGCTGGCTCGACCAGCTCAAGCCCGCGATCAACACGATGATCGTGAAGACGATGACTGAGGTCCACAAGGACGCTGAGGCGATCTGCCCTGTCGAGCACGGCGACCTCAAGGCGTCGCTGACGGTCATCAACTCCGCACCCATGCAGGCCCGCATCACCTCCCACCTGCCGTACTGCGCGGCCGTCGAGTGCGGTTTCCACGGCGAGGAGTACGTCCGCCCGCACATGCGCCAGGGCGTCCCGGTCCGCGGGCACATGCGCCGCGGCAACAGCCCCGAGCAGCCGTTCCTGCGGCCGGCGCTCTACCGTGAGCGGGAGCTGACCGTATGAGCCTGTGGCACCACCACCCCCACGTGCGCACCGGCGGCGACCTCACCCTGGGCGAGCGCGCCGCGGACAAGATGCGCAACAGCATGGGCTCGTGGACGTTCATCTTCGTGTTCGTCACGGTCATGATCTGCTGGGCCGGGACGAACACGCTGCTGATGCAGCGGGTGCTGCACCACCAGGCGTTCGACCCGTACCCGTACATCCTGCTGAACCTGCTCCTGTCGACCCTCGCGGGCCTGCAGGGCGGGATCCTGCTGATCGCGTCCAAGCGCGCGGACCAGATCAGTTCGGAGCTGGCGCAGCACGACTACCAGGTGAACACCGACTCGCTGCGCTACCACGTCGTGCAGGCGCAGGTCCTGGTCATGCTCGCGGACGCGGCCTCGGGCGTGACGCTGTCCGACGAGCAGCGCAAGGCCCTGCTCGCCCCGCCGACGATCCCGCTGCCGCCGCGCACCGCGCAGGACGACGAGTGGCCGGCGGTGAGATAGGTGCCGTCCACGTACCGCGCCAACACCGAGCTAGTCGCCGGACTATGGCTCTCGGCGCTGCCCGGGTTGAACTCGGGGATGGTGGCGACGCAGCTGCCGGAGAAGGCCGAGACGAACGCGTCGCTGATCACGAGCGGGTTCGTCACGTACAAGACGGTCGGGGGCACCCCCGACATGTACATCCCGGAGCGCAAGCCCGCGCTGCAGATCACCACGTACGGGTTCCCGATCGACTCCTCGAGCCGCAAGCCGCAGTGGAACATCGCGAACGGCCTGGCCGAGCAGATCGTCGCGGCCTGCTACCAGCTCTCGAACTTCAACGCGACCCTGGCGCTCCCGTCGGGATATCCGACGGCGCGGGTGCAGCAGGCGCACCCGCTCGGGGAGCCGCGGCGGATGTACGGGGACAAGGCGTACTGGGCCGTCTACCAGTTCGATCTTCAACTTTACTGGCTGGAGCTGCCGTCATGAGCAGGCGTTTCGCGATGGAGGGCCCGAACAGCAAGCAACTGCTGTCCTACCAGGGCAAGGTGCTGGTCCACGACGACCGGGCCGAGCTCGAGTTCCTGTTCCCCGGCGTGCGCGTGGTCGAGCCCGGCGCGATGCTGGCCGGGTACGACACGCTATCGATCAAGCAGCATCCGGAGCTCGGGCACATCGAGTGGCCGCTCAGACGAGAGGACTTCAAGCGATGACCGAGCATCTGATCAAGACGACGATGCAGCCGGACCGCGTGGTCGAGGTCAACGACCAGGAGCTGGAGGACCTGACCCGCATGGGCGTGGTCGCCGAGCTCGTGCCGTCCACCCTGGAACAGGTTCCGGCGCCGATCCAGATCCCCCCAGTGTCCTCGGCCATGCAGGCCGGGGGCCCGACAGTCAAGCAGGAGGTGGGCAGCAGTGGCAGCACCGAAGAAGAAGCCGGCGCCTAACACCAAGGCCCCGAAGGGGTCCTACGCCCTGCCGGGCGGTGGTCCCGGCGGGGCGGACGCGTACCCGCTGAATTCGAAGGGCCGGGCGGTCAGCGCGCTGGCCCGTGTCAAGACCAACGGGACGCCGGCTGAGCAGGCCAAGGTCCGTGCGGCGGTGAAGAAGGCCTATCCGGGCTTGCCGTCGAGCAAGGGTAAGGGCGGCTCCGCGGCCGCGCGCGCCACCAAGAAGAGCAAGTAGACCTACCCGTTTACGCCCGATCCGCCTGTCGGGAACAACTCCAAGACCTAGGAGATACCGGTGTCCGTCACCGTTACCAACCTGATCATGGGCCCCGGCACGATCTACCAGGGCCTGTTCGGGGCCGCCGAGCCCGCGGACTACAACGTCAACCTGTCGCCGGCGTCGTCCTCGTGGACGGACATGGGCGGCACGCTCAACGGCATCACGCTGTCGGTGGACCAGCAGTACACCGAGCTGATGGTCGACCAGCTCGTCGACTCGATCGGCCGGCGCCTGACCAAGCGCGAGTTCCTGATCACCACGCAGCTCGCCGAGCCGACGCTGAACAACCTGTCGGTCGCGCTGAACGGCTCCACCCAGACCTCCGGGGCGACCTCGGCGGGCGGCACCTACGCGACGCTGGAGCCGCTGTTCGCGACCTCGGCGACGCAGCCGACGTACATCGCGATCCTGATCGACGGGTACGCGCCGAACTCCCTGCGCCGCCGGGCGATCTTCCGCCGCATGCTGTCCACGGCGAAGGTCGACACCGCGATGGACAAGGCCAAGCAGACCGTGTTCACGGTCACGTTCAACGGCCACTACGTGTCCTCGGTGATCGCGCCGATCCACGTGGTCGACCAGCTGTCCTGATCCCCCTGACATCCGCCTGAGTAGCAAGGAACCCTGATGGCCGCCACACCAGCGAAGAAGACCGCCGCGAAGAAGACCACGGCTCCCCGGCGTTCCCCGCGGCCGCGGGCGAGCAAGCCGATCGAGGACATCCCGATGCCCGAGATCGACGTGCTCGACCTGCGGTCGGAGGACGCCGACGAGCTGCAGCCCGACCTCGTGGAGATCTTCCGGATCGACGGCAAGCCGTACTTCATCGACCGCAACAGGGGCGCGGGCGTTGTGATGCGGCTCATCAAGTCGATCAAGACCGACGGTGAGAACGCGGCGGTGGCCACCATGCTGACCGAGCTGCTCGGGGAGGACGCTTACGAGGCGCTGGCCAGTTACAGGGGCCTGACCGCGAAGCACATCTACCAGGTGGTGCTGGCGTGCCAGAAGGCGATCCTCGGGGATGCGCAGACGGGCCCAAAAGCCTGATCGCCGCCCGCATCGGTCCGCTGATGTGGGTGGTCGGGATGGAGGACGACGTGGCCTCGGACCTGTCCGTGTTCCACCGGGTCGACGACATGGAGAGCATGGGGTCGAGGCGGTGGGCGCGGCTGGTGCCGCGGCTGGCGGCGTATCCGGGCGTGGTGCAGTTCCGGATCAAAGCGGAGGCGCTGCGGGAGCAGGAGGCCGAGACCGGGCCTGCTGTCGCCGCGCCGGTGGTGCCGTCGGTTCAGGTGGCCGTGCAGGCGCCGGAGCCGGTGGTCCAGGCCGCAGGGGCGGCTGGTAGTGGTGCGCCGCCGGTGCTGCTGCCGGGGCCGCCGTCGCCCCTTGCGGGCGGGAAGGTGGTCGGGTCGAGTCAGGCCGAGCTCCGGTTCTCGGATATCGGCGACATGTTCAGTTTCGGCGGATAGGCAGGAGACGCAGCGGTGGCGGACGAGGGGCAGGGCTTCAAGATCGCCACCGCTTTCGTGCAGCTCGACGCGAAGGACGACGGGCTGCGCGAGAAGGTCGCGGCGATGCTGCAGGCCGCCGTCGAGGGCGAGTCCATGGCCGTCGAGCTCAAGGCCAAGGACGACGGCCTGAAGGCGGACGTCGCCGCGAAGGTCAAGGCCGCCGAGGCCGGCGAGCAGCTCGAGATCCCTATCGAGTTCGAGGAGGGCGCCGGGGTCGAGAAGGTCAAGGCCGAGATCGAGGAGATCAAGGCCGAGGCCAACGTCGAGCTGAAGTTGGACACCGGCGACGCTGAGACGAAGCTCGCGGAGGTCGCGGCCGAGGAGGAGTTGGTCAAGGAGAAGACCAGCGAGGTCGGCAACTCCACCGGCGGTCTGCGGGATCTGGAGGCCGGTGCCGGGGACGCGGCGGCCGCGGTCGAGGATCTGGGCAACAAGGCGGACGACGCCGGGCAGAAGATCACGAAGCCGGGTACTGCGGCGGCGAACGCGGGTAACGCGGCGGGCGCCGCTGGGGGCATGTTCGGCAGTATGGGCGGCCTGATGCTGTTCGCCGCCGGTGCCGCGCTCGCCCTCGGCCCGGCGCTGGCCGCGCTGCCCGCCCTGCTGGGCGGATTGGCCGCGGGCGGTGGTGCGGCGTTCATGGGGCTGCGCGACATCACGACCGCCCTGTCCGCGGCTAACACGGCCGCGGCGGGCGCGGGGATGACGGCGGCCCAGCAGGCTCAGACCGCGTTCCAGAACGCCCTGGCCATCCAGAACGCCGAGCAGCAGATCGTGCAGGCCAAGCAGCAGGCGGCGCAGGCCGCGATCTCGGCGAACAACTCGATCATCTCGTCCGAGCAGTCGCTGCAGAACGCCGAGTACCAGGAGGCGCAGGCCGCGCAGGCCCTGAACCAGGCCAAGCTGGACGCCGCCAACCAGATCGCCGACCTCAACAACTCGGCGGCCGACGCGGCCAACGGGGTCAGCGATGCCCAGCTGAACGTTACCCAGGCGCAGCAGAACCTGACCGCGGTGATGGACAACTCGTTGTCTACCGACCTGCAGAAGAAGCAGGCGCAGCAGGCTCTGGTCGACGCCGAGCAGGCCCTGACGGACGCGAAGCAGCGGTCGAAGGAGGCCACCCAGTCGGCGGACAAGGCGAACCAGGAGGGCGTGTCCGGGCTGCCCGCGGTGGTGAACGCGGAGCACGCGTACCAGCAGGCGATCCAGGGCGTCGAGAACGCGCAGCGGGCGCTCACCACGACGCAGGAGCAGGCCGCGTACCAGCAGCAGCAGTCGGCCCAGGCCATCCAGAAGGCTGAGCAGAACCTGACCGACACCTATAAGCAGCAGCAGCTTGCCGCCGCTGCGGCCGCGGCGTCGGGCGCCGGTGGGGCAAGCCAGTACGCGCAGGCGATGGCGAAGCTGACTCCGGCCGGCCGTGAGATCGTCGAGCTGCTGCGCGGCATGACCCAGGGGTTCGACAAGGTTGCGCAGAACGCGTTCTTCCCGGGTGTGCTGAAGTTCCTCCAGGATGTAAATCCTCTAATGGGGCAGTTCAAGCAGGTTTTGTTCGACGGCGGACAGGCTTTCGGCCAGTTCTTTGCGAATTTCGGAGCCCTTTTCCAGAACACCACATTCGTTAAGCAGTTCTTCACGATCTTCAATGAGGGCATTGGTTTGATGTCGCAGCTCGGCGGCGGCTTCATCTCGATGTTCCAGACGTTCACCGACGCGGCGAGCAAGGCCGGGCCGATCGTGTCCGGGCTGGGCTCGGGGCTCGTGGCGATCATGCAGGGGCTCGGGCAGCTGTTCGAGGGGCTGGTGTCCAGCGGCGCGGGGGCGGGTCAGACGATTCAGGCGATCCTCGGGTTCGTGGGCGATCTGCTGGGTCCGATCGGCGATCTGATCGGGGCGGTGTCGGGCGCGCTGGGTCCGGCGCTGGCGCTGCTGCGCCCGATCCTCGACCAGGTTGTCAGTGTATTGATGGCCGGACTCACCCCGGTTATCAAGGACTTGTCTCCGATCCTGGTCGACGCGGTCAAGATCATCGGCGACCTGGTGCGCGCGGCGGCCCCGCTGGTCCAGCCGATCTCCCAGTTCATCCAGATCCTGCTAACCGGACTAACTCAAGTCCTTGACCCTCTGATGCCGCTGATCGCGCAGTTCGCAGGCATCCTGGGCCAGTTCCTGCTGTCCTCGATCACGTCGCTGATTCCCCTGGTCCAGCAGCTCGTCACCTCGCTCGTGCAGCTGATGCCCGTGCTGGTGCCGATCATCTCCGACCTGCTGATGCTGTACCAGGCGTTCGCCCCGCTGATCCCGATCGTGATCAAGCTGGCGACCACGTTCCTCGAGACACTGCTACCCCCGATTACTCAGGTATTGCTATGGGTGGGTAAGCTGATCGACTACATGGTCGGCCAGATGGCGCCCGCGATCTCCAAGACGATCACCGACGTGGTCGGCTGGGTCGGCACCGCCGCAGGCTGGATCGAGACGCACCTCAGCCACATCAAGCAGTACTGGAACGACCTGATCAACTTCCTGACCGGGATCCCGGGCGCGATCGGCCGCGCCCTGTCCGGCATGTGGGACTCGATCTGGCAGGGCTTCCGCTCCGCGATCG
The DNA here is from genome assembly GCF_035946395.1 of Actinocrinis sp. Lineage (NCBI taxonomy): Bacteria > Bacillati > Actinomycetota > Actinomycetes > Catenulisporales > Actinospicaceae > Actinocrinis > Actinocrinis sp. Next base: position 47,953 of record NZ_DASYZI010000324.1, on the reverse strand, counting down.
ACTCGGTGATCAACGGGTGGAACAGCCTGCACTTCACGATGCCGTCCATCGACCTCGGCCCCCTCGGCCACTTCGGCGGCTGGACCATCGGCGTCCCCTCGATCCCGCTGCTCGCTACCGGCGGCACCGCGACCGAGCCCGGCGTCGCGATCGTCGGCGAGCAGGGCCCCGAGGCCCTGTTCCTGCCGAAGGGCGCCACCGTCGACCGGAACCTCAACTCGATCACCGACCGGCTCGGCCAGGGCAGCAGCGTCGGCGCCTCGACGAGCCGGAGCATCATCATCCAGCAGTTCACCGTCCAGATCGACATGAAGGCGATGGCCGACTTCAGCAACCCCAACTCGCTGAATACTGCTGCCAAGCTGTTCGCCAGGCAGATCAGGGACGCGCTCCTCCAAGTGGACAGGGATACGGCGGTGCCGGCATGACGCAGTTCGGTGTAATCAACCTGGGCCGGTTCCCGCTGGTCGAGTTCCCGACCAAGGCGGCGACCGACGCCAGCACGTCGCCGTCGTCCTCGACACCCACCGGCCGCACGCTGAAGCTGGTCGGGCAGGAGTCGGTGCCGTCGGCCAACGAGATCGGCACCACCTCCAACCGGCTCGAGGCGATCCGCGCGGACATGGCCGGCCTCGTCGGGTCGTTCGTGTCCGTCACGTTCAGCGACAAGGTCGGGCTGAACGGCTACTACACGATCGTCGACAGCTCCGCGGACCTGCAGAACTGGGAGGGCGAGCAGCAGACCCTGACCTGGTCGCTGGACCTGAACCGGGTGGGCACCGACTTCGAGGTCGACATCGAGTCCAGGCTCACGGGCACGACGCGGAACAACATGTTTTCGATCACCGGGGTGCGCTGGCACTCGCCGTCGATCGGGCACTACGCCTACTTCTCCGCGGTCGGCAACACCCCGACCGTTGTGCGCCGGGTCGGGCAGGACGGCACGCACGTGGTGTACCTGAATCTGCCCACGACGCAGACCACGATCCCGCGGTGGGGGTGCGCGGTCGGGAACTACATGAACGGCCGTACGTTCTTCCTCGACGCCAACAGCATCGAGCGGTCCGGGATCCTGTTCAACAACAACAGCCCCACCAGCTGGGTGCTGTCCAACGGCCTGGTCAACATCAACCCGCTGACCAGCGCCGGTGGCGTGCTGAACATCGCGTCGTACACCTCCGGTGCGACGTCGTACCGCAACAAGAACTGGGACATCCAGTACGCCGGCACGAGCCTCGGCCAGCCATTGAGCGTGTCGCTGCTGCGCAACGAGCCCGAGATGGTCGTCGCGCGCCTGCTGTGGTCCACGGCGACCCTGGTGCGGGTGACCGGGGACCTGACGCTGCGCCGCGGCGCGCGGCATGTCGAGCTGTACCTGCAGTCCCAGGTGGCCGGCCAGTTCAAGGTCGTGCGCTCGAACGCGGAGATCGGCAGCTCGGCCGCCAACGGCTCCTACATCGCCGCGACGAGCAACGACAGCGACGGCAACAAGTACATCCTCGGCTCCGCGCTGACCACGACCCCGGACCTGGTCAACGGAGGCCTGTCGAGCTCGGCGAGCGTGCTGTACATGGACGCGTTCATCGGCGCCGTCATCGGCGGCACCAGCGCGGTCACCGGGGACCAGGCGGCCGACCTGTACAACCAGTACATCTCGACGCCGTCCGAGCTCGTGCAGGGCATCCGCCGATGAGTGGGGTGGTGTAGACGTGGCGATCACCGAGACCATCATGAGTCCCGGGTCGTGGTCGGTGACGCTGTCGCCGGACACCCCCCGGACGATCCTCGACGCGCTGCAGTACTTCCAGCACATCGTCATCTCGACGGGGCGGCACAACCCGCAGCTCGAGGGTTCGTCGCTGTTCACGTCGGGCCGGTTCACCGGGGTGATCACCGGTCTGGACTTCAGTTCGAAGAAGGCCAACCAGGGCATCATCCTGTCCGGCGACACCATGGCCACGTGGCTCGGCAACGGCTCCGGCGTCGGCCCGGTGATCGAGGGCAACAACACCCCCGGCTCGTCCGGCAACGGCGCCCAGTTCACGAGCGCGGCGTACTCGACCGTGGTCAACACGCTGGTCGGGGTGAGCTCGCTGAAGGTCGGCACGATCTACTCGATGCCCACCTCGGCGACCTACACGGGCGGGTTCATCTGGACGACCGTGGCCAAGGCGCTGACCTCGTTCGCGACGCAGATCACGCAGGGCGCGCTGCCCACGCAGATCGCGGAGTGGCGGGCCAACGGCAACGCCACGGTCGACTTCGGGCCGGTCGCCTCCCTGTACCGGACGAGCCCGATCACGGCGATCGTGCCGAACAACCCCGGCATGGACATGTCCATCCGCGGCCTGGACGGCGTTGCCGAGCTGATCGAGGACGTCAAGGACTACACGACGCGCACCGTGGTGCTCGCGTCCGGCTCCGGAGCGGCCACGGCGGTCGGGGCTGCGAACATCGGCGACGTCGGGGGCACCAACCCGTACACGGACTTCTACGGCAACCCGATCGTGATGACGCGCACGATCAGCGCGTCCGGCGTCTCTTCGGTCAACGCGACGGTCAGCGCGCAGGCGGCGCTGATCCCGTACACGACGCCGGCCGACCAGGTCCGGCTGTCGTCGACCGAGTACGACATCAAGGGCGACCTGGTCTGCGGCGACTACGTGTGGCTGTACGACCCCGACGCCGGGTTCATCGACACTTCGGGCGCGAACGAGATCGTGTTCCGCGGCGAGCGGATCAACCCGACCAAGCAGCGGGTGATCCAGGTCAACTGGCCCGTCACCAGCGATATGACGGTCGCGTACCGGGATCAGCACGGCAACTGGTACGACCTGACCGATTACGTGCAGTTCGAGGACGGCACCGCGACGAACCTGACGGTCGGCGGGTACAACCGGAACCTGGTGTCGACCTCCGAGCCGACGGCGGGCCGGCCGAACCCGGATACGACGATCCCCGGTGTGCCGGTGTTCGGGGCGCACTCCACCACCGTGTACCAGAGCTCGTCGGACGGCCGCACCCGCGCGCAGATCCAGATCAACTGGTCGACGCCGTCGAACACCGACGGCACCACGATGATCGACCTGGACCACTACGAGATCCAGTACCGGCCCGACCTGGGGATCTTCGCGACCAACCCGTCCTACAACGCGCTGCAGTCGGCGGGGTACACGTACAACGCGCTGAACGCGCTCGGCGGCACGTACAAGCAGCTGATCCCGCAGGCGGTGTCGAACTGGAAGGTGACGTTCGTCGCGGGCGGTGTCAACACCCTGCTTATTCAGGAGTTGACACCAGGGGTCAACTACGATTTTCAGATCAGGGCCGTCGATACGGCCAACCCGCCGAACAACGGCGCGTGGTCGGCGACCACCACGATCCAGGCGTCCGCCGACACGATCCCCCCGCCGACCCCGGACGCGCCGACGGTGGCCACGAACATGGCCAGCGTGCAGGTCACCTGGGACTGCGGCACCTCGGACGGGGGCACGTTCACCCAGGCCGTCGACCTGCACCACGTCGAGGTGCACGGCTCGTACGACCCGCTGTTCACGCCGTCCAACGCGACCAAGTTGGGCAACCTGCCGGCGAACATCGGCAACATCACGGGGCAGATCCCTGTCGTCGGCAGCTTCACGATCCCACCCGGCCAGCCGCCCGCGCAGGCGATGTTCATCAGGCTCATCGCGGTCGACGAGGCGGGCAACAAGTCCAACCCGTCCGTGTCGGCCGGGTCGACCGCCACCCTGTGGTCGAACGCGTACATCACTGACCTGACTGTCTCGAAGCTGACCGCCGGAACCGTCACCGCGTCGATCATCATGGCCGGCCAGATCACCACGGGCCTGACCGGGCAGCGCGTCCTGATGGACAGCACCGGCTTCCACGCCTACGACTCGTCCGGCAACCTGACCTTCGACGTGAACAGCAACTCGGCAGTGATTACCCTGGGCAAGACCGGCCAGGGCAACAAGATCACTATCGACATGTCGACGCAGGTCTACCCCACGATCTACCTGTGGGACCAGACCGGCACGGGCCCGGCGTTCATCAACGCCGTCGAGTTCGGTGCCAGCGTCGGCGCCGGCATCGGCATCAACACGGCCGAGTACACCTCGTCCTTCGACTCGTCGCAGGTCGGTCAGCGTATCTACCTGTCCGGGCCGCCCATCGGCGGTGTGTTCCAGGTCATCGACATCAACCAGGCGATCCACGGCGGATCGTTCAGCGTGACCGACTCCGGCGCCACGATGATCGTCGGGAAGCACGGCGCCCAGGACGGCGGCGAGATCTCCATGTCGCGCACCTCCGCCCTGTACGGCCTGTTCCCCAGCGGCGCCACCCACGGCGGCCAGTTGCTGATGAACTACAACTCCGGCGCGGGCGACGTGTCGTGGGAGCTGGACGGCTACCGCGCGAACGCGGGCAGCGTGGCCCCCCAGAGGCAGGAGGCGGAGTGGGGCGGCGAGATCGGCAGCATCAGCGGCACCGGCCTGACGTGGAGCTACGGCACCACGATGTTCAGCACGCCGACCCCGGTGGCGGTCCCCCGCGACATCAACACCACCACCATCCCCGCGTGGATGATGACCACCAGCAGCACCACCGGGTTCGGACTGATCGCCAACGCCTCCTACACCGGTCTGTTCTCCGTGATGTTCTGGGCTTTCCGGTGGAGGTAAACCGATGACGACCACTTACACGATCTTTCAGGTGCTGAACGGAACAGCCATCCTGCGGGGCGCCGAGCAGCCCGTCTGGATGGTCTCGTATATCCGAAGCGACACCGGGCTGGCCCACACCCACGGATTCCCTCACGAGATCTTCGTGAATCTGTGCGCCGAATACGAGCACGACCCGCACGACATCGATACGTTGATCCAGCTGGTGCTGCATCAGCCGCACATGGACATCCAGCACACCGACGACGACTTCGTGTACAAGGCCACTATCGAGCAGGCGCGCGCCGGTCACCTCGCGAAGCTCGCCAAGAGCCAGCAGGACCACGTCTACGTCGATGAGGGCAACCACCTGGACGCGATCCGCCAGCAGCACGATCCCGCCGACCCCAGGATCGCCCCGCGGTGTGAGAAGGTCCGCCAGGTCCGTAGGAACCACCGGCGCAATCTCGGGCTGGCCTGAGATGAACGCATCGATCAAGGAGACGGATAGTGGCTGACACATTCACGCCGAATATCGGCGCGATTATCGCGGACCTCAATGACGTATTCAATTTCGGTGCGCACGTCGAAGCGAACTTCACCCTGTTCGACTCGCTGATGGGCGCGGTGGACTGCCTGTCCACCGCGCGGCCCACGGTCACGTACAAGGGCCAGATCGTCTACGAGCACGACTCGCTGCGGTACGCCCAGAACACGGGCACCAAGGCGAGCCCCGTGTGGACGTACATGTCCCACGCGGCCATCACGGGGACCTCGTCCTCGCGGCCGACCTCGGGTCTGTCCGCGGGCGAGTTGCTGTTCGAGACCGACACCCAGTACCTGCTGAGCTATACCGGCAGCAGTTGGCGCCACCAGTCGTTCTGCAACTACTCGGTCACCAGCAGCTCGCACCCCAGCTCCGTGTTCACCGGGCTGGAGATCTACGAGAGCGACACCGGGCTGTCGGCCGTCTACAACGGATCCAACTTCATGTACCAGGTGGCCCAGGCCGCTCCCACCCAGACCCTGGGGACCACCACCGCGTCCGTCACCTTCTCCGGGCTGCCTACGGGAGTGAACGCGTTCAAGGTCAGGTGGTCGGCCCGGTGCTCCGACGCCAACGCGGCCGAGCAGTTCAAGGTGCAGCTGAACGGGGCCGTTGGAAGCAGCTATATCTGGGAGGTGAACCAGGCCAACAACACGACGGTCGCCGCGACCACGTCGGCCGGTGCATCGACGTTCATCCAGATGGGCACCGTGACGGCGGCCAGCGCGACCGCCGACTACTGGGCCAGCGGAGAGTTCACGGTGGACAACGGCGGCGCCTCCCAGTTCCCCAACGTGCAGGGCACCGCGGCGGCTTTCGCGACGACCACGAACATGTGGTGCGGTGTGTACTCTGGGCTGTACGCGGTGGCCGGCTCGGTCACCAGCATCACGATGTTCGGCGCCACCGGGTCGTTCATCGCCGGTAGCCAGTTCTCCATCTACGCACTTCAGTAAGGGATGCTGACGGTGAGAAGTGAAGAGGACCGTCCGGTCCACCTCGACCACAACGTCACCACCGGAGCGACCACGGTTACGCCGATCACGGATGCGGAGTGGGACGCGATGGAGCAGCGTGAGGCCGAGGCGATCGCCGCCACGGCGGCTGCCGAGCAGGAGCTCGCCGAGCTCAAGGCCGCGGCCGCAGCACACACGGACCCGCTGGTGCAGGCGTTGGCGAAGAAGGCAGGTTTGCTGTGAGCGAGGAGCCCCGCGCACCAGAAAGCGCCGTCGGCACGCCATTCGTCCTCCAGGAGTTGGAACACCAGGTACACTCCCTGACCACCAACCTACTGATGGCGAACGCCCGGAGTAGGGAGCTGAGCAACGAGGTGTTCCTACTGCAGGAGCAGAACGTGGCCTTGCAGAAGCGCGTGACCGAGTACGAGGACCGCGACGGCGCGCCGGACGCCGCCTAAAGCGCACTGCCTGCGCCCGTACGTGGGTCCGGGCGCAGGCAGTGTATCCATCGGCTAGTCGTCGCTCAGGGCCTGCCGCAGGGCGTCGTGCTTGGCCTTCCATTCGCCGGCCTCGCGCCGGGACTGCTCGAGCGCGACCTCGAGCATCGCGGACTCGTGCACCAGCGACGCGATCAGCCGGGCGTTCTTCATCTGGGTGGCCTGCTGGAGCATCTGCGGGTCGACCTGGATCTGCACCTGGTCGGCGCGCACCTCCTCGTGCTTGGCCGGCCCGGGGTTGACGGAGTCGACGACCGCCGCGACGGTCTCGGCGACCTGGTCGACCGTCACGTCGGTCGGCTTGCCGGTTGGGTGGCCCTTCGGCCAGATGTCGGCTACTTTCGTGGTCACTTGGTCTGCTCCTCGGCGATCTTGCGGTAGCGGTCCAGGATGTCGGTCGCCCGCACGATGTGGCCCTGCGGGTAGAAGGTGTAGTGCGACACCAGGGCGTCGCCGACGATCACGTTGTCCTTGCCGACGACGGCCGGCCGGTGCACGGTGATCCAGTGCTCCTCCTCCGGGTAGTCCAGCACGCCCGGTTCGGGCAGCGTCATGAAGTCGGCGCCGTCGATGACGTGGCAGGAGACGCTGAACTGCTGGCGCGGGGCGAGCGGGTAGTTCTGGTAGAAGTACGCCTTCTCGGGGGTGCCCTGGTCGAGCCAGCCCAGCAGCAGCCGGTGGATCTTCACGGCGAACTCGCCGTCGCCCCAGCCGACCGGGTCCATGCAGAACGGCGCCGTCACCTTGCCGAACGACTCGGGGATGATGTCGAGCTTCTGCGCGTACCAGGACGTGATCGCGTTGTTCCACATCAGGGCGAAGCAGGCCAGGGTGCCGGGGAGCGCGACCTTCGCCTTGCACAGGTTCTCGACGGCGTCCTCGTGGACGTACACGATGTCGTCGTCGAACCGGAAGAACAGGGCGTCCGGGTCGGCCATGTACCGGTAGGCGTAGCCGGTGTTGCGCTGCTTCGGCTGCAACCTGGGGCAGTTCTCCGGGCGCTCGATGATCCGCACGAAGCCCTTGTACTTCCGGGCCAGCTTGTACGCGTATGCCAGGTCACCGATCTGATTGTCATCGGTATTGAGAAACAGCCAGTATTCGTCGATCAGGCCGCGCTCGTGCTCCCGCAGCAGATACTGGAACAGGATGCTGACGGTGCTCTCTCGGCCGAACGGCGTCCAAGCGATGACGCGCTTCCCGGCAACGCTCACGTGCGCTCTCCAAACAAAATCGGATCCCAAAGCTGGGCGGCCAGCTTCTCGATGGTGAACTCCACGGCGACCTCGCGGGCCGCGCGGCCCATGGACTCGCGCAAGCCCGGGTTGTTGATCAGCTCGCGGATCGGTGTCTCCCAGTCGCCGCCGGGCTCGACGAGGAACCCGGTCACGCCGTCCTTGACGAACCCGCGGTACGGGGTGGTGGCCGAGGCGACGATCGGGATGCCGAGGAACGCGGCCTCGAGCGCCTTGGTGGGCACCTTGGCGTCGTTGTAGTCGGACTTGCGGTAGGGGGCGACCCAGATGTCGAAGTCGATCGTGTCCAGGTAGTTGGCGGTGCCGTCGACCCAGCCGGTGACCGAGACGCCGGGCTTGACCAGGCCCGTCTTGCGCATGATCGGGTAGGGGACGCCGACGACGTGCAGCTTGCCGCCCCACTCGTCCACCCGGGATAGGGCGTCCTTGACGTTGGTGGTCAGCTCCCACTGCGTGAACGACGACCCGGCCCAGCCGACGATCGGCTTCTGGATCGACTTCTCGTCGAGCATCCAGCGCGCCGGCCGGTCGAGGTACTTCGCGGGCAGCCCGTTCGGGACGACCACGACGTTGTCGCAGAACTGGGCGAACACCTCGGCGATCCTGGAGGAGGCGCAGGTGGTGTACGTGGCGCTCGCGGCGTTGCCGAGCAGACGCGCCTGCGTGCGGCTGTTGCCGTAGTCGATCGCCGCGGCCCCGAACTCGGGGTGCTGGTGCATGTGGAAGTAGTCGTCGTCGGCGTCGAAGACGGTGGTCTTGCCGCCCTGCCAGTTCCAGCGTGCCCATGCGATCGAGGATCCGGGGATCCAGATGCGCTGGCCGAGGATGGCGTCGGCGTCGGCGTAGGAGTCGTCGAACTCGATGCCCTGGCCGACGTCGTGCCCTAGTCCGCGGAGTGCTTCGGCGACGATGACGGTTCTATACCATCCGCACCCCCCTGGATCAGCGGAGTATGGACCACAGCCAGGCCTTCTTGCCGGAAGTGGTCATGTGCATCACCTGTCTTTCTTGGTGCGGCGGTCGGGACCGCGCGATCTGAGCGTGGTGCATTCAGAGACAGCCCTTAGCCACGGATCTTGTCCCTGGGCCGGTACTTGTCGCCCAGCTCGACCCTGGCGCGGTAGTCCGGCAGCCAGTGCTCGGCGTACCAGGCGACGGTCTCGCCGATGCCCGTCTCGAGCGGGATGAGGTACTCGGGGGGCATGCCGATGTCGTGCATGGTGTCGTTGCGCGCGATGATCCGCGCGCCGGGCGTCTCACCCGGGCGCATCGGGAGGTGGACGAGTTCGGGCTGCTCGACGCCGGCCAGGTCGAGCGCGGCCTTGCGGACGAGGTCGGCGACCTCGTTGACGGTGCGGTGCTCGCTGGGGCCGACCTCGATCACGTGGTCCAGGACGGTGCCTTCGGCGGCGAACTCGAGGGCGTTGACGAGGGCTGCGGCGACGTCGGTGACGAACACGCAGTCGGACACCTGCTCGCCGTCGCCGTAGATCTCGATGGGTGCCCCTGTGAGGGCGCGGGCGACGAACGCGGGCATGATCTTGCGGACCTTGCCGACGCCGTACGGGGCGGCCATGAGCTGGCGGGGGCCGTAGGCGTTGACGACGCGGACCTGGTTGAGGCGGGCGCCGCGGTCGCGGACGTACATGTGGCCGAGCGTCTCGACGCAGGTCTTCGACGCCGAGTAGGGGTTGGACATGCCGGCGTTGCCGACGCAGATGTTGACCGCGGGGATGCCGTACTGGACGGCGGCCTCGAACACGTTCATGCCGGAGATGACGTTCGTCATCACGGCCGGGCGCGGGTTGCGCACGGTCTCCTGGGTGCCGAGGACGGAGGCGAGGTGGATGATGCCCTCGACGTGCGCGGCGAGCTCGGTGACCTGGACCTCGTCGCGGGTGTCGCCCATCATGCTCGGCAGGTAGGCGAGCGGCTCGTCCGGGAAGGTGTGGTGCTTGGCCCGGTGGTCGAAGATGACGGGCTCGTGGCCGCGCCTGTGCAGCTCGTCGACGACGTGTCCGCCGATGAATCCGGCACCACCGGTTACTGCGATCTTCATAGCGCTCCTCGCTCAGGGGTCAAAGTCCGCCCGTCGAGCTTACCCGAATCCGATAGTTCGTCGAGATGCCCAGCGGGGATGCCAGCAAGGTGTTGTCTGGCCGGTACAGAGGTCCGCTGCTACCTTGAGATCATGACTGACGTACTGATCGGAGACAGTGCGTACCCGCCTGCGTCCTATCCGACCGCTTTCGGCGGCATCCCGCTGCAGGGCTGGTTCGTGTACATCGGCGGGAACGCCTACCACGTCTGGACCGAGGAGGAGATCGCGGCCCTTCGGGCGCAGCCGTGGTGCCGGTACATCGTGCCGTGCTTCGTTCGCTCCAACCCCGAGTCCGCGGACCCGGTGGCCGACGCGGACGCGGCGATCGCCTGGGCCCGCGCGCACGGCCAGCCGTCCGGCACCGTGGTGTGCTGGGACGGCGAGACCGCGGTCAACAGCGCCTACTTCACCGCGGTGGACCGACGCCTGCAGTCGCAGGCCGGCCTGCACGAGCTGCTGTACGGCTCCAAGGCCACCGTAATCCAGAACGCACGGCCCTCGGGCGGCTACGACGAGGCTGCGTGGACCGGACAGGCCTACGCGCCGGCCGACGAGGCGGACCAGTTCGCGAGTTTCGCCGCCTATGACCTGGGCGAGTTCAACATCGGGCCGTTGTGGGATCTGCGCGCCCCGGTGACACCGACTCCCGCGCCGGGCGCGGGCAGCCTCAAGGAGGACGACGTGAGCACCACTTCGGTCAGCGGCCGCGCGGGTCTTGCGTGGGCGGCCGGTTCTCGGCATGTGTTCGAAGCCAACTACGCGGCGGCCGGGCAGCCCGATCTGGTTCTCGGCGTGGAACTGAAGCTCTTCGGCGGTCCGCTGTATGCGGCGGACTTCACGGTCTCGCACCTGACCGGCACCGGCGCGTACGAGATCCCGGCCGAGCACATTGCGCAGTGCCGCGGCGTGATCCTGACGGTCAAGTCCGGGCCGCAGGACGCCGTGTTCGACGTGTGCGCAGTCTGACCGATGTACCTCACTCTCCAGCAGGTAGGGCCGTGGGGCATCGTCGCGCTCGTGGTGGCCGCGGTGGTGTTCGGGTACCTGGTGCCCAGGCCTTTGCTGGAGGAGACCCGCAAGGTCGCCGACATCTGGCGCGAAGCGTACGAGCACGAGAAAGAGTCCCGGCTCCGGGCAGAGACGCAGCGTGATGAGCTACTGGTCGAGTACGCCAAGACGACGCACCTCGTCGCCACCGCTCTACCCGGCGCGGCAGTTGGTGGCCCCGGCGCCGGTCCGGGTGTCGCGGCTCTGGATCCTGGGGGTGATCCTGGTGCCGCTGTGGCCGTTTAGCCGGCGTCGCGCCGAGATCGAGCAGGAGTTGCGGGCCGCGGAGGTCGCGCGGCGTGCGGCCCGGGAGCATGCGCAGCGTGTGCGTGCTCGCGGGCCGCTCGTGGTTCCGGCGCCGGGTGCGGCCAGGGCGTTGCGGCAAGATCGGCGAGCCTAGCCCGGGTGGCAAGCCCGTGCTAGTGTTCCAGCATGGACAGTCCTACCCGAACGCCGCCTTCGCCGACGCTCATGGAGTTCGGCAAGGCTGTCGACGTGCACTTCACCACGGCCAGCCGGTACCGCAACGGCGAGCGCGTGCCGTCGACCGGTGTCGCGCACCGGATCATCCAGTACTACAACCTGGATCCGGGTGAGCTGCTGGCGGCGATCGCGGCGGGCCGTGAGGCGTTCGGCCACTACATGCGGATGCACGTGTTCGGGCCGGAGCCGGCGGTGGACTTGAACCCGGACGGGTCGGAGAAGCTGGCGGCGTGAAGGTGCCCCCATCCTGCTGGGTGGGGGCCTGCTTTTTTCGGCGCAGTCCCATGCCCAAGAGCTTGACAGGCTGGCAAGGTGGGTAGGAGGATGGATACTGCCCGATCATGCACCCGACAACACGACGGCACACTGCCGAACAGGATCGAACGGAAGGCGACATCGTGACCGAACAGGACAGCATCGAGGTCTACGGCGACGGAGACCAGCCGTGGACCCCGGCCCCCGCTGAGCGCTACGCGTCGGTCTGGCCGCACACCCTCGGCGACCACGAGCACTGGAAGGACGCCGTAGCCGTGCTCCAGGCCAACGGCGCCCTGGTCGTCACCCAGTGGGGCGCGCCCGGCGCGGTCCCGCTGAAGATCTACGCCCCCGGCGCGTGGATCAGCGTCGACCACGTCGGCGACTACACGCCGCACCCGGTGCCCAGCGGGGCGCCGTCGGTCCGGGACCGGATTGTGCCCAGCGAGGAGGTCGCCCCCGAGCTCAGCGGCGAGCGCACCGGCGAGATGCCGAAGTACCGCGACCCTGTCGAGCAGCTCGATCCGGACCTGCTCGACGCCGAGAACGGCGACGTGAACCACCGTTCCGGCGTCGGCGTCCTCGTCCCGCGCCAGCCCGCACCGGCCCCCGGTTTCGGCACTGCGGACCCGGGCGAAGGTGGTGCCGCCCCAAAAGCCGTAGCCGCGGCGGAGCCCACCGCCGAGGACCCGGCCGACACGGACGTCAGCGTGGCTCAGTTCGTGCTCGGCGTTTCGTTGGACAGGCCGCGACGCTGGCTGCATGCGCGGCCCTGGCAGCGTCGCCCTCGGTCGCTGGATCAGATGCTGGGCGGTACGCCGACCCACCTGCTGTCGGCGGTCCTTCCCACATCGCGCGCCATGTGGTGGTTGCTGGCGGGATTGCTTCCGTTGCTGGCGCTGGTCCTGACGACCCGCTGATCCACACCGAACCGCTCACTCTCGAAAGGCAAGCAGCATGACCGCGACGACGAACCAGCACGCGATCGACCTCATGCCGCAGCTGCGCGACGTGCTCGGGCTGCCGAAGGACCTGGACCTGCCGCCCCTGTACTCCGCTGCGTTCACCGCGTACCACAACGCGCCCGGCTGGACGGTGCGCGCTCAGCTCGGCAGCCTGCCCGACGCGGAAGCGTGGGAAGCCCTCAAGGCGTGGGCGCCCGGCGCCGAGCGGCAGTTGGATGACCCGACCGAGTCCGAGGCCAGGACGTCGGGCTGGTACCGGAAGGCATGGGTGGACGTGCGCATCGGCGACGTGGCCGTGCAGATCTGGTGCCATGTGGAAGGTGCGTTCGAACCGCCTGCGGAGATCCTGCACCGCGACGAGGGAGAAGCGGTCAGCTGGGGCTACAAGGAGGGCATCCGCAAGACGTCCTGCGGCTACAAGCGGGCGTCCGAGGTCACCGACATCGAAGCCGACGTCACCTGCGAGGACTGCCACGCCATGCTCAAGGCGGCCACCGAGGCACGGGAGGAGTGGGCCGCGGCGACGAGCGCGCCGATCGAATCGACGTACTCCGACCCGGCGGTACGCAGCGCGATCGCCGACACCCTCGGCGGCCGGCCGTGAACGGCCCTGTGCCCGAGCGGCGCACCCGCAAGCCCACTGGCAAGCCGTCCTGGCCGATGATGTGTCTCGCCGGTGTCGAGAAGTCCGGCAAGTCCTGGGCCGCGGCCGCGTTCAGCGCGTCCGAACTGGTCGGGAAGACGTACTTTATCGAGGTCGGCGAGAACTACGCCGATGAGTACGGGCGCCTGCCGGGTGTCCGGTACGAGATCGTGCCGCACGACGGCACCTACCGGGACATCGCCGCATCCGTGGAATGGGCGGTCAAGCAGCCGCGTGACGAGTCCGGCAAGCCGAACTGCATCATCTTCGACTCCGGCACCGTCCTGTGGGACATGCTCTCCGATCATGCGCACCGCGCCGCCTACCGCAGGTGGCGCAAGAACAACCCGAACGATCCGGAGCCGACGGACGAGATCGTCGTCACGATGGACCTGTGGAACATCGCCAAGGACAAGTTCGCCGCGATCGCCCGCATGCTCTACCACCACGACGGCCCCGCGATCATCACGACCCGGCTGGAACAGGTCGCCGTCGTGGTCGGTGGCAAGCCCACGACGGAGAAGGCGTGGAAGGTGCGCGCCGAGAAGAACCTCCCCTTCGAGGTCGACGCCGTGATCCAGGCCCGCAAGCCGCGCACCTGGGAGATCACCGGGCTGCGGTCGACGCAGCTCGAGCTGCCCGAGGGCAAGACGATCCCGATGCCGGGGTTCACGGTCGAGGGGTTCCTGCGCAGGCTCGGCCACGACCAGCCCGACGCGACCGCGCCCAGGAGCGTCACGCCGCTGCGGGAAGACCCGCGCCCGCAGCACCAGGTCGCCGCCGCGGTGGCACGCAAGGAGCAGGAGGACCGCGCCCGGCTGCCGCGCGCGGTCGAGTGGCAGCGCACCGCGCTGGTGCTGCTGATGCGGGACAAGCTGGGCATCACCGACCGCGGCCAGCGGCTTGCGTCGATGTCGCGGCACCTGCGCCGCAAGATCGACTCGTTCACCGACATCACCGCGGGCGAAGCCGACGCCACGATCCGAGCCCTGGGCGCGCTTGCGGACCACGTGCCCCCCGCCGCGCCCGCACAGCAGGCGCCCCCCACGGCCGCACCGGCTCCGCAGATGCCCGCGGCCGAGTCCCCGGTCGAACCGCAGCCGCCGCGCACCGCGCAGGACCCCGGCTTCCGCCTCCCCGGCGCCGTGGGCCCGGAAGGGATATGCGCGGACATGGAAGCCGAGATCGAGGCGTGCACGGACAAGGCCGAGCTCGACCAGGTCGGCCAGCGCATCGCCGAAATGGCCGGCAACGTCGTCCTGTACCAGTCGCACCGGGACCGGCTGGATGCCGCGTGGCGCGCGAAGAACACCGCGCTGAACCCGCCACCACCGGCCGCGCCCGACCTTGCGCCGCCTGACCGGTTCACGGAGCTGGCCGACGCGATCGGCAGCGCCGACCTGGCCGGTGTCGACGCCCTGGTCGCCACCGCGACCGAGGCGCGGGCGGCAGGGGAGATCGACGCCATGCAGCTCGGCGTCCTCACCTCGCTCGCCGAAGGGCGCGCACAGGACCTGGTGCGGGGCGACCCGACGCCGAACGGCTGGTCTCACCGGGCACTCGCCGACCAAGGGGCGCCCCTGTGAGCGAACTCAAGAGGGGCGACCGGGTCAAGGTCGTCAGGGACGTGTACGGCGACTCCGAGCACCTGCTCGACCAGACCGGCACCGTGGTCCAGCCGCCCCAGTACTACCAGGGGAAGATCGCGCTGGGCGCCAGCGTGCTGCTCGACGGCGCCACGGATGTCCTGGAGTTCATGCCGGAGGAGATCAACGTATGCACATGACGACGAAGATGACGTGCACGCTCTGCCACACGGAGGTGCTCGTCTTCCCGGCGCTGGTCCAGCACAGGCCGAAGGACGCCGCGTTCTCGATGGAGATCTACGTGGAGTTCCCGGTCCAGTGGACGCTGCACTACGCCACGCAGCACCCCGAGGAGTTCGAGGAGATGGTCCAGCGCTGTGCAGAGGCGAACCGCACCATCGACGCGATGCCGCGCGACGTGGACGGTACCTTCCTCCCGAACGGTGTCGAGGTGGGCGCACGCTACCGGGAGTTGGCCGCCGAACAGCAGAAGGAGAGCAGCGTGACGCCTGAGCGTATGGCCGAGATCAAGGGCGACCCGCCGGACCTGAACCACGACCTGGCCGTGGAACTGAACCGTGTCGAACGCGAGCGGGACGCCGCGCTGGCCGAACGCGACGAGGCGCGCAGCATCGCGATCCTGATGCGCCGCTGGGCCGGGACACCAGCGACTAAGGCGCTGGTCGACCGGAACCTGGAGCTCCAGCAGGTGCCTCACTGGCTTATCGACGACAGGGAGAACTAGATGCCTGACAGGATCGTGCTCGAGGTCTACAAGGACGGTTTGACCGGCCAACTGCAGCTCAGCATCAGCAAGCTCGACGAGAACAACAGGGGCTCGGGCTACCGGCTGGTTGGGCCGAAGTTCAACGGGGCAAGCGAGCTTATGCTTGAGCACACGCTCGACCAGCAGGACGCGGGCGAGATCCGCTGGTACCTCGCTCTGGGCTTCCCACCGAAGGCCATTGATGCCGTAGTAGGCGAACAGTCCCCGACTGAGCCGGCCGAGCTCGGTGTGTGGCTGCGCGCCCTGCCGCACCGCACGATCCTGACCGATCGCGACGGGAACGCCTGCCAGATCGACACCGGCGAGGAGCACATCCACCGGGCGCCGAACCGGCACTTCCGGGCCCTGTGCCTCGGCGGCCACCCCTATGAGATCACCGAAGGGCACGAGGAGATCGAGGCCCTGGCCAAGTGGTCCGGGCCGTTCACCGTGCTCAAGCGCGGCGCCCTGGCGGAGAGCGCCGGCGATGCCGCGTGAGCTGATCCCGTGCCCGAGCGAGGCGGCGTACCGGCGGCACCTGGCGCACGGCGAGGAACCGTGCCCGGAGTGCCGGGCGGGGAACCTGGCGAACAACCAGCTCGACTGGCAGGCGTCCCGCATCGTTGCCGCGATGACGCACACCGATACGGAAGCAGGTACATCCGATGTCTGAGTTGCCGCCGCTTGAGGATCCGGAAGGTCACCGGTGGGTGCGTCCGCGGGCGAAGGAGTGCCCGGACTGTCCGTGCTGCCGGGCGTTCGTGTGCGAGAGCAAGGAGTGGTCGCTGTACGACGCGCCGGAGACGCGGCCGGCGAAGCCGTGCCCTTGTGAGCAGGCGTTCTTGAGTCACTGGCTCGCGGAAAGCGGCCTGTAGGTCTGTGCAGAAGCCGGTCTCGTCTCGGTTGAGGCGGGGCCGGCTTTCGCGTTCCGCGACTAGTCGGGTGTCTAGCGCCACGTAAGTCACTCGAATGCGGCCGTTGATCTATACCCACATCCCTCCTATCATTTGAGGTATGAGCGTGAAGAGTGAGCTTGAGCGGATCCAAGAGCTCAGGGCCTGGATTTCCACGGGTCGCGCTCGCGAGATCCGCGAGGAAGCGGGGCTCAGCCAGGAGGCGGTCTGCCGGGCGCTGGGGTTCAACAGCAACAGCGTGCTGCGCTGGGAGTCGAAGAAGCACTTCCCGCATCCGCGCAACGCGGTCGCCTACCACGAGTTCCTCGAGCAGCTCGCGGACTCTGCTGCGAGCACCGAGTGATCGCCGATGCGGACATAGGTCCCCGATCGCCGCGTCTAGGCGCTGGCGCTGTGCAATGGCTGAGGCGAGTGATCGGACGGGAGCAGAGTGTGCAACATACGCCGGTGCGCCGGAACGACTGGGAAGTGGTGGTGCGCCGTCTCGCGCTGCCGGATGCGGCGAAGCTGCTGGCGCTGCTGCTGGCGACGTTCGCGAATCCGGACGGCAGCAGCATCCGTCCCGGGGACGAGCTGGTGGGGGATCTGTGCGACTGGTCGCAGAAGTACGTGCGGGAGCAGATGAAGGTGCTGCGCGACTTCGGGTTGATCGAGTGCGTGCGCCCTGCTGCGCGTCGGCGGGCCGCGGTGTATCAGCTGACGTTCCCGGGGGAGGGCACGGAGCCTGCGCCGCTGCGGGTGGATCCGGCGGGGGTGCGGCTGGTGGAGCGCACGCGTGGGCGGGGGGGTCGCAAGCCGAAGTTGACCGGAACTCCAGTTCCGGTCAACCAGGATGATGACGGGAACTCCAGTTCCGGTCATGATGAGGATGACCGGAACTGGAGTTCCCCCCAAGAGCCCGATGACCGGAACTGGAATTCCGGTCAAAGCGGCCCGGACGGCCCAATGACCGGAACTGGAGTTCCGGTTACAGAGAGTTCACCGGAACTGGAGTTCCCAATGACCGGAACTGGAGTTCCGAATGACCGGAACTCCAGTTCCCCCCACCATTACAGACCACTCCAAGACCAATCCTGGGTTGAGACCGACCTACCCCCCACTAGCGAAGTGGATCAAGAGGCCTCCGAAGAAACATCCCCGAGTCAACATAACCTCGCAGACCCCGAACGGCTCCGGGAGGCCTACCGCAAAGCCCGCGGTGTCATCGCCGCCGCACCCGAAACCCAACGCGCCGCGGCCATGGATCACGGCATCCGGCTCGCCGCCGAACGCGGACTGACCGGCGCGCGCTGGCCGACGATCCTCGCTGCCGAATACCTCGACGAATTGTCCGTCGCCGCTGATACGATCCGATAACCAACTCGACTGAGGAGACGCCCATGGCGAAGGGAAAATATGCGGCTCGCGCCGCCACCACACGAGCCGAGAATGCCACCGAGAAGGCCGCGCGCCTCGAGGCCGCACTCGCCGCTGAGCGCGCCGCTCACGCCGCCGTGGCGGCCGAGCTGAAGAGCCAGATCCAGCAGCTCCAGGGGCAGCTGACCCGCGGCCTGACCGAGCTGGCCGGTGGCGCCGTCGCCGCGGCCCACCGCGACGCCCGCGAACTCGTCGAGGCCGAGCGTGCCCAACGGGACGCCCAGGCGCTCGAGGCGTACAAGCTGATGCTGGACGTCATGCCGGGTCTCGAGCACGAGGACGCGCTACGGATCTGCGAGCTACTGGGCATCCACCCCGGCGAAGGGATCCGCCACTACGACATCACGAACCGGGGCGCCCGGCGCATGTCCGGCAAGCGCATGCGGCACGCCCTGGACCGGTACGAGCAGGGCGCCGCGCCGGTCTTCAACATGCCGAAGAAGCGCGCATGATCAAGACGATCCCGATGTACGCCGCCACTTGCGATGTCTGCAGCGCGGAATATGAGGACGAATTCGCCTGGTGGGCGGACACAGACAGGGCCCTCGAACGAGCCCGCGAAGGCGAGTGGTGGGCCACCGAGTACGTCGTCCTGTGTGGCGCAACCAACCCCGAGCACTCCGCCAAGGCAGCCGACATCGCTGACAACCTGATCAAGCACGACACGGACGGCGAAGCCGTTGACGACTTTCGCCAGTGGTGCGAAATGGTCGGCTACGAGCTCGAGGTCTTCGCCGAGGAACAGAGCACATGACCGCCCCGCCCCCGCGCTGCCGCCGTTGCCGTCGCCCGCTTCGGGTGCCGTCGGCGCACGGCTACGGCCCGCACTGCTGGCGCCTGGTGCGCCCCGAGACGCCACCGCAGCCCGCACCGGACCCCGAGCCTGCGCCACGCCCCCGCAAGCCGCGACAGGCCCGCACGCAGGTTCCCGGGCAGACCGAGATCAACCTCAACGACAGGACCGACACGATGCCCAGTCCCGCCGCACAGCGCGTAGCCCGCTTCATGCCCGAACTCTGCGACATCCCCGACGAGTCGATCGAGGCCCGGCTCGGCGCGCAGCAGCTCGCCGAGGACGTCCAGACCGTCATCGACGAGCGCGACGAGGCCATCGAACACCTGAAGCGCGTCGTCGACCACCAGGACGACCCCTGCGAGTTCAACCACCACGGCCGCTGCGAGACCCACCACGTGGACGGTACCGGCCAGAACAAGTGCGGGATCGCCGAAGCCCGCGCGTGGCTCGCCGCGCTGCCCGTCGAGGAAGACCTGCCGTGACCGCCGAGCCGTGCTCGACTCCCGGGAAGGTCCGCTACGCCACCCCGATCACCGCGCGGCGCTCAGCGGACCGCGACACCGCCATCCACGGCACGCGCCACACCCCGTATCCGTGCGAATGCGGCTGGTGGCACACCACCACCAGCGAACGTGACCGCAAGATCCGCGTCGCCCGCGACGGCACCGTGTACGCCCGCAAGAAGCGCAAAGCCAAGCCCCCTGGGAGCGACGGTGACCACGAAGCCACCTGACCCGCGCCGGAAGTTCATCGACCTGCTCGAGGCCGAATGCGTCGCCGCGGGCAACGAGAACGCGAGCTACTTCGCCAGGCACTTCGTGCTGAAGCTCGACGCGGCCGGCCTGCTCATCACCGAGGCGCCCCGGCGCGTCGAGGACCCGGTCGCGGATCCGCGGACCGACCCGGCGATGCGCGGCGACCAGGCCGCGCGCGGCGACACCACGTCCGGCGCTGCTGCGGCACGTGCCGTGCTGGCTGCTGCCGCGGCCGCCCGAGCGAACAGGAGCAAACCATGACCACGACCACCACCGACAAGCCGCTGACCTACACCGAGCACCAGGTCATCAAGGGCATCGTCCGCCACGAGGTGTACCAGGTCCTGAAGAAGCCCGGCACGTGGCGGCAGGGCAAGGACGGCTACTCGCACGTCGTCACCTCGACCATGCGTACGCTCATCACCCGCGGCCTGGTCGTGCCCGACGAGTCGTTCACCGGCGAGCGGCGCGGCGCCCGGCTGACCCAGGCCGGCTACACCGCGCTGAGCCGGGCCACCCGCCGACCGCCGAAGAAGGCCCGTTGACCCCTCGAGCTTCCCGTCCGCCCGCACTGTCCGAGGCCCAGTTCCAGCAGCGCATCCTCGACCTCGCCGCGCTCACGGGCTGGCGCGTCTACCACCACCCCGACTCCCGCCACGCCACCACCGCCGGCCTGCCGGACCTGATCCTGCTGCACATGACGACCGGCAGGATCGTGTTCGCCGAACTGAAGAAAGTCGACGGCCGCGTGCGCCCGGCGCAGGCCGAGTTCCTGAAAGCCGCCGCGAAAGATCCGCGCAACGAGATCGCCCTGTGGCGCCCGGCCGACTGGGACCAGGTCGTCGCCGTCCTACGCGGCGCCCCGGTGCCCGCACCCAACCAGAAGGACTGACCCGTGACCGAACCGATGGCCCCCGAGCGCCTCGACGAAATCCGCACCGCCGCGGCGCGCTGGCTTGAGGGCGACCTGAAGAACCCCACCACGACGAGCGTCTTCCGCCACCGCGCCGAGCTCCTGGTCGAAGTCGACCGGCTGCGCGCCCGTGCCGACCACCTGCAGCGGCTCGCGGATGAGCGCGCTGCCACGATCCTTGAGCTGAGCGATGATCTCGACAAGGCAGGTGTCGAGCGATGATGACCCCCGAGCGCGCGGACGAGCTGCGGCGCCGCTACCCGAGCCTGAAGTTCGTCGGCGAGATGGCCGACGAGATCGACCGGCTGCGCGGCGCCTACGAGCGTCTCGCCGCCTGCGTCGGCAGCCTCGACTTCGACCGCTCCGAGTCCGCGCTGCCCGAGACGCAAGAGCAGTGGATCGAGTTCATCCGCGAACTCGACGACCGCGCGCAGGCTCTGATCGAAAAGGACTACGAGCAGTGACGCCGCCTCGTCCAGTCAGCCGGACCGACCTGGCCATCGACAACCTGACCTACGCTCTCTGCGGCCCGGCAGGCAACGCCTGGGTTCAGAAGGACGACGTGCGCGCCCTGCTGGCCGAGGTCGATCCGGCGCGCGCCCGCACCGACCGCGACCGGCTCGAGGTGATCCAGGGCCAGTGCGATCAGCTGGCCAAGGAAAACGGGACGCTACGGCGCGAGCTCGCTGACGCCGCCCCGTACATCGAGGCCGGGAAGAAAGCCGCGCTCGAAGCGGCCAAACGCGAGTACTACAACGGCACCTGCGACGACTGCTCGTGCTGCACGACCGCGCAATGCCGCGAGGGCCACTGCCCGACGAACTCGATCGGCGATTCCATCTGCCCGTGCACCTGCGACTAGGAGGACCAGATGCCCGAGATCCCGATTCCCGAGCGTGCCCGCAACCGCCATGTCAGGTCCGGACTCGCGGTGCCCTACATCACCTTGGAGATCGACGGCAGGACCCTGTGGGGCGAGACCCACGGCCGCAAGGTCGTCGACTGCATCGTCAACCGGCTGTGCCAGCTGTGCGCGCAACCCCTGGGCGAGAAGTTCGTGTTCCTGCTCACCGAGGAGCAGCTCGCCGAGCGCTTCACCCGCGAGCCCCCGCTGCATCCCGAGTGCGCGGCCTATGCGCAGCGCGCGTGTCCCATGATCGCCGGGCGTATGACGCACTACGCGTGGATCGCGCGCGAGCACACCGGCAAGGGCTGCGTCGAACCCGGGTGCGGGTGCGGCGGCTGGATCACCCACGAGGACAACGGCGACAACCGCGGCCGCCCGGCCGAGGCGTGGTTCGCCGCGTGGTTCACGGACTACGCCACCGGCATCAGGGAACTGCACGAAGAGCTGACGATCGGCGACGTCACCGGCTGCGTGCTGACCGGCGAGCCGCTGAAGGTGCGGCCCGTCGTTGCCGACGCGCCGCGGTCCGGGGATTGACACCCGGGAAAAGGAAACAATAGGATGGTCAGGCGGTGGCCGTTGTGGCCTAGACCGCACCACCAGGCGCACAACGGCCCCTGAGACGAAGGACACCCTTCTTGAACATTCTCGACGAGAACCGCAGAACCCTCGCCCACGTCATCTCCCAGGAAGTCGGCCGCGAGATCCTCTCAGGCGACCTCCCTGCCGGACACCGCATGGTCGCCGAGAACATCCAGACCCGCTACGGCGTCTCGCGCACCGCGGTCCGCGAAGCCCTCATCATCCTGACCGGCAAGGGCCTGCTCACAAGCAAGCCCAACGTCGGCGTCGTGATCAGCACGTCCGACCGGTGGCACCTGCTCGACGCTGACGTACTCGCCTGGTCGCCGATCGACGGCTGGCTCGCCGCCGACGCCCGGCTGCTGTACAGGCGCCTGACCGCGAACGTGGAGGTCTGCGCGGACTACGTCGAGGGCGACCTGTTCGTCAAGCAGCTGCTCGACACGCTGCGCCGCTTCACACCCGACGAGGCCGCCGTACTCGAGGCGGTCGCCGACCCGGACGAGGAAGTCGACCTGTGAGCGACCAGCACGGCCGGGTGCAGCCGCCCGACTTCCCGGCGAGCGGCATCCTGGTCCTGATCGAGAAGCACGGCGACCCCGAGTGCCGCATGCGGGTCGCCTCGTCCACCGACGCAGGGAACCCGCTGATCAAGGTGGGGCAGATGCTGTTCACCCAGGCCGAGATCACCACCGCGGCGGAGCAGGGCTGGCTGCAGCTCGAGCACGACGCCGACGCGGGCTGGCTGTGGCTCTCGCCCGGTGAGAAGGGCGCGGCGTGGCTCGACCGCCCCGGAAGGATCCGGCGCCCATGACCCACGTGATCATCGGCCTCGTCCTGATCGGCGCGGCCGGCACCGGCCTGGCGCTCGACAAGAAGATGGAGGCCCTGTTCAACCGGCACCCCGCGTTCGCGCTGCTCGTCGAGTTCGCGATCTTCGCCGCCGTCCTCGTCGGCCTCGTGCAGATCGCCGACGGAGCGGCCGCCCTGTGAACCGCATCCTCGGCAAGATCAAGTGCGCGCTGCTCGCGCATCCGCAACCAGCACCCCCCCCGCGACCCAAGGCGACACCAGCCAGTGGACCGCCTGGATCCACTCCGGCCGCGGCCGCTTCTACCGCACCCGCACCTGCGCTAGGTGCGGCCTACAGCTGAAGGAGTTCGACGGCTGATGACCAGCGAGACCATACTCGGCCCCGAGCAGGTCGGCGACGCCGAGTTCGACTGCATCCTCAACATCCCCGGCGAAGGAGCCGGCCGCGGCGCCGTCGTGCAGCTGCGCGACGCCCGGTGGACCCACCGCGGCCGCTGGCACCTGACCGGCCGACTGCACGGCGCGGCCGACGACCTCGAACTGCTGCTCGCCGCAGACCGCATCGAGATCGTGTACCCCGACAAGGCGAGCGAACAGGTCCGGTTCGTGCGCACCGACGTGGCTCTACGGTTCGAGATCACCGGCGACCGCCTCAGCGCCTACACGCACGGCCCGGTCAGGTACCCGCGCGGCTGCAGCCTCGAGCGCCGCGTCGGCATGGAAGTCGACTTCGGCGTCGTCCCCGTGCTGCACAAGATCCTGAACGACTACCTGCCCGGCCTCGTGGACGACCAGCGACGCACATGGATCGTTGCCGCGCTGCTCAAGTGGCGCACCCACGAGATGGCGAACGCCACCAACCAGCTCGCACGCCAGCTCGCCGACGAGATCGACGCCCGCGCCACGCTGCGCCGCAAGATCGCCGACGTGATCGCCGTGTGGGAACCGGACGTCCCCGAGGACCCTGACGACTACGTGCGTGCGCGCCTCTACGACCTCGAGCGCATCCTCGACTGCGACGAGAAAGGACTACCGCTGTGAGCAACGGCCGCACCCAGCCCACCCACACCGTCAGGTATTCGCTGAACGCTCCGGCCGGCGGTCTGACTCCTCGCCATGTCGCCGACTTCGTGGCCAAGCTAGAAGAGATCGGCGTCGGGCACTTGGCGGACAACACGCTCAGGACAGTCCCCAACAGCGACAGCATGTACGTCGATGGGCCGCTTCCGGCCAGTTTCAACGCAGACGCCTGGGCTTCCAGCTACCCGGAGACGTACAAGGCACTCCAGAAGGCCCGCACTACGGCCGAGCGGTGGGCCCGGAACGACATCGACGTGCTCACCGCGATGCGGGCGATCTGCATCGACCTCGGCGTCGACATGTTCCCCGAGACCAAGTCCGACCGCGACAAGGACGACGACTGATGGTCCTGGACTTCCTGTACCGGCTCGTCCACCGGCTGGCGCACCGGCACGAGGACCTGACGAAGGACGGTGTCGGCCGCGTGCGGATCTGCAGCGTGCGGATCTTCGGCCCGGTGCGCAACGCCTACTACTACCCGGAGGGCGACGGCACCGAGCACGACGTCGCGCCTGAGCGGCTGAAGGACCTGCTGGCGTGCGTCACGGTCGGGCAGGCGCTGCGCACCATCGGCAACTGACCCGGCTCTGCCAAGATCAAAACGAGACAATCCACGAGGGGAGAACAGCCACAGTGATGGAGTTCGCAGGCGCGGTCGCGACAGTGGCTTCGGCCATCGCGGGAGGCACCGCCATGTTCGCCGCAGCCACCGGCCTCTGGACCGATTCCGCCGAGGTCGGCGCCGCGGGGATCCTCGCCTGCTCGCTGACCGGCGCCGTCTGCATCGCCGGCGTCCAGGCCGTCCGCGCCCTGCGCAGGCGGTGACCGCATGGTGTGGCACAACCCCGAACCCGGCACCCCCCTCGGCAAGCAGGAGCTCGCGGTCCTGATCGCGATCGCCACCCACGGCAGCGACGGCGACACCCTCGCCGAACTCCTGCACGTACAGCCCCTGACGGTCAAGACCCACAAGCACAACATCGCCCGCAAGCTCGGCGTCTCGGGACAGGTCCAGGCCACCACGGCGGCCTGCGTCGCCGTCGGGTTCCGCACCGGGCTGCTGAGCAAGTCCGTGCTGCCGCCGTTCGCCGTCCCGTCCCCCGAGTACCGGCGCAAGCGCGAAGCCGACCCCTACGTGATCCGGCACGAGGACGGCACGACCGAGACCAGGAACACGTGGCTGCGGCCCAAGACAGGAGACAAGCAGTGAGCACCGCGCGCGAGCAGCTGCTCGAGATGGTCCGCAAGGTCGTCGACCAGTACTTCGGAGACTCCGACGACTACGAGGACAACGTCAAGCCCATGGCCGACGACCTCCTGGCCGCGCTGACCGCGAACGAGGTCACCGAGGGCTGGCTGATCACGGGCAAGCGGATCCTGAAGGTCGAGGAGACGAGCCTGACCGACCCGGGCGACGAGAACTGGGCGTACGACGTCTACTGCACGCCCCCCGAAGACGACGAAGACGATGAGGAGACCGAGGACTGATGAGCGCCACCGACGGACTGATCGAGCTGGTCAACGAATCGATCTTCACCACGCTGGACACGTCCGGCCGCGAGCCCAGCGAGATCGTCGCCGAGCGCGTCGTCGACCACCTGAAGAACGCCACCGACCAGGCCAGCGGCATCGGCTACCTGATCGTGGGCGGCGAGGTCCGCGCCGTGAAGGCCTGCGAGTCCGAGGGGTGCGATGAGGACTCCGACGGCCCGTACACGATCTGGATGGTGTCGACCCACGATGAGGAGAGCAAGTGAACGCCCCGGTAGAGCTGACGCAGGCCGTCCTCGACGGGATCGCCAACGCCCGCAAGAACAGGGGCACCGTGGGCACCGAGGACTTCGTGGCCAGTGTCATGAGCAACATCTGCGCCTCGGACTCGACACGGACCGGCTGGCTGATCATCGGCGGCCGCATCATGGCGGTCGACCAGGCAGAGTGGGCCCAGGACCTCGGCGACCGGCAGGCGTGGACGGTCACCACCTGGGTGGACGAAGCATGAGCGGCCTGCCCTGGTGGCTCCAGTCATATCTGCTGGTCGCGGTGTTCGCGTTCGGCCTGATCCTTGGCCAGCCGCAGACGCCGAGCAACAAGCTCAACCCGGTCGTCAACCTGATCTGGTCGGCGATCCTGGGCGCTGTCTGGCCCGCGACCGCGCTCATGATCGCGGGCTCGTATGCGGCCGACGCCGGGAAAGACGGCAAGAAGTGAGCGCCGCTGACGAGCAGCTCGAGGAGCTGATCCGCACCGCGGTGCACACCGCGCTCATGGATACGCGCATGTTCGAGACGGTCCCCGAGACGGTCGACCGCACCACCAAGGCCGTCATCGACGCCCTGCAGTGGCCCAAGCGGGCGCACGACCCAGAAAGGAAGGGCGCCGGCTGGCTGTTCGTCGCCCAGGGCGTCCACCTCATCTCGGAGTACCTGCGAGTCTTCACGGGCGTCACGTCCGTGGAGTGGGAGGTCTACACCGAGGTGGCCGATGGCCAGGATTGACCTCGGTGAGCAGGTCGCGGTGTGGCAGAACCGCGGCATCGACGGCTGGCGCACCCGTCCTGGGCACATCGTGGGGATCTTCGGCCGCTGGCCTCGCCGCCAGTACGCGATCGTCGTGCCGCCGTCCGAGCAGGCGGTCATCTACAAGCGGCGCGAGTTCCACCGCCTGCGGCCGCCGCTCTGATGGGCACCTTCACCGAGGGAAGAGAGCTTTACGTGAATCAGGACCCGGCCGGCCCGGTGTCGCGCCCGATCCCCGTGGACATCGGCACCTCGCGCCCGCGCCTGGACGACCGGTGGACCGACGCCACCGGCGACGACTGGGCCGTGGTGGCGACGCAGGACGGCCCGCGGCTGGCGCTGTGCAACAGCACCGGCTACCCGCCCGCACGGGCGGTCAAGCGCACCGCCGAGTACGTCAGCAGCGAGTACGGTCCGCTGACCCTGCGGCTGCGCGCGGGCCGCGAAATCCCCTACAAGATCACGATGAGGATCGGAGGCACGACGTGAGCAAACCAGCCCCCCGGGCGATCCCGGCGACGGTGGAACTCCCGGACAAGGTGATCGGCGTCGCCCGCAAGAAGGGCAGCACCGACATCTGCCTGGTCGTCAACACGAACGTCGGCCAGGTGCACGTCGACATGGAACCCGCCGGCGCGGCCCAGCTGATCGCCGGTCTGGCCAAGGCGATGACCGAGACGATCGACGACCTCGGCCAGCAGCTCGTCGAGTGGATCGGAGTCGGCTGACATGCGATTGTACTACGATTCAGAGTTTGTGGAGGACGGGCGGACGATCGAGCTGCTGTCGATCGGCATGGTCCGCGAGGACGGCAGGGAGCTGTACCTGATCGTCGGCGACGACCACGGAGCCGTGATCAGGGCCGTGAACAACGAGTGGCTGCGCGACAACGTCGTGAAGCACCTGCCGATCAACGTGCACGACCACGGCGCCCCGGGCAGGCGCGGCTACCGGTGGGACTGGGAGTGGGAACCCAGGCATCCCGACTTCAAGCACGTCCACTCCCGCATCAAGGTCCGCAACCGGGTCCGCAAGTTCGTCGCCGAGACCCCCGACGTCCAGCTGTGGGCCGACTACTCGGCGTACGACCACGTCGCCTACGCGCAGCTGTTCGGCCGCATGATCGAGCTGCCCGCGGACTGCCCCATGGACACGATGAACGTCCACCAGGAACAGCTGCGCCTCGGCGTCCCGGACCACGAGCTCAACGCCGCGCTGCCCCTGAACGGCCAGGTGCACTCCGCGGCGTGGGACGCGGCCAACGCGAAGGACAAGCACGAGCTGCTCATGCACATCGAGCGCAAGCGCTTCCACGGCACCGGAATCGAACCGTACAGCTGGGAGAACAGGTGAAGGTCAAACTCTGGTGTGCGATCACCCACGGTGCGGACAGCTTCGGCGTCCTCGGGACGCTGCTCACGCGCGAAGTCGAGATGGGCGCACTGCCGAACGGCGACGAGATGAGTTGCATCGACCTCTGGCGCGAAACGGAAGAAGGCGCCGGCAGCTACAGCGCCAGCGTCAAGCGCCGGTACTGGGACTTCGACGGCATCGCGAATCTTGAGCTGGTACAGATGCATGTCGACCCTGTCGGCCCGCTGCGTGATCACTGGCGGGGCTCGCCCGAGTCCACGTTCAGTATGCAGTGGGACACCAGCGTCGACCCGGATCCGATGCCGCTGATGCTGGCGTCGGGATGGACGGAGTACAACCCGTGAGCGCCGTGCTGCCCCGGGACTGGGATCTGCGTCGGATGCCGTGGCTGGGCCTGGTCGACGAGGACGGGCGCACGCTGCACCTGAAGGTCATCTGCATGCGGCCGCCCCGCGGCCCGGCGACCATCGTGACCTCCGAGGACGGCCGTGACGGGCCGTCCATCGAACTGCCGAGTATCGGCGACGCCGAGCGCGTGCTGTCGCTGATCGAGGCCCTGGCCGGCCGCAAGTGGCTGACCGCTCACGTGGGGAAGCGGGACTGATGGGGCACTGGATTGCGCTGGCCGGGTACCTGCTGGTCGGTGTGGCGGATGTGGCGATGGCGTCGCGGGCGATGAAGAAGAAGGGCATCAGGTCGACGCCGTTCGACGAGTGGGTGGTCGGCGTGATGCTGTGGCCCGCCGTCTGGATCGTCTTGCTGCGCCGGGCGGCCGCGAGGAGACAGGAGTCTCGGCGATGATCTTCGAGTATGAGGCTGAGGACGACGCTGTCCCGGTCAAGGTTGTGATGCGGTTCACGCGGCCGCTCGGCGAGGTGCTGGTGAACGAGGGCAGCCGCGTGTTCACCGCGCTGCCGCCCGCGCCCGGCGCGTCCGTGTTCGTCCGCGGCACCCCGCACAACATCAGGTCAACGCACTGGTACACGTATCCGGACAGTCCGGAACTCGACTGGGTAGAGGTGGTCTTGGCGTGAGCGCGAAGGACGGAAACACCGAGCTGATGCCGCCGGTTCTCGGCGGGGACGAGGTGGCGGCGCTGATCCCGGAGCGCGTGACCGAGGTGCACGCGCACGAGCGCCAGGATGCGCCGCAGCCTGCGATCCCGCACCCGACGTCACCGTTCCTGGACGTGCACCGGGCGCCGTCTTTCCAGGAGTGGTCGGCGAAGTGGGTGGCTGCGTTCTCGGCGGTGGCCGAGGGCCTGGTCGCGGTGCCGGGGTCGAACGGCCTGGTCGCGAAGGGCCGCAGGTACGCCCGCGCGCAGGGCCGCACCGTGGGCGACGTCGAGGCGCTGGAGCTCGGCTGCTGGCTGGCGACGGCCGAGAACCTCGACCAGGTCGAGCACGCCGTGCTGCAGTCCCAGCCCGCGGACCTGTCGGCGTGCATCCAGGTCGCGCTGCACGGCCTGGCCGCGCTGTACGTGCGCGAGCACGGCGGCCGTCTTTGACCATCGAACCGCTCGAGGAGCGCCTGCCCGGCCCGGAGACGCAGCTCGCCCAGGCCCTGGCGTGGCTCGCCGCGGTCGGCCCACGGGGCGCGATCAGCGCGCCGATGATCCACGCGATCCAGGAGCACCACCGCGCCCTGAAGACCGACCCCAGCGTCCTGGTGGCGGCCGCGGTCCGGTACCTGACGACGCGCAGGGGCCGGTCCGATGACCGGCTCAACCGGTACTGGCACATCGTGGACGACGTCTCCGCCCAGACCCGGGCCCGCTACCAGGGCGTCGAGCCGAACACCCTGAAATAACCCAGACACCCCGTGACGCCCGACTAGTAGTCAGGCGTCACGGGGTGCGGGTGTCTACGGGGTCACACGAGCAGGACGGGCACCTCGGTCCCGCGCCGCTGCCGTGCCTCGCGCGCCTGGTCCAGCCGGACGGCGAGTTCCGCGGCCGGCCCTGCGGCCTGCAGGTTGCCCTCCTCGGTCAGGATGTCGGCCTGCAGATGGACCAGCTCGGTGATGCGGTCCAGGTCAGCGGGCGTGAGCTTCATCATCATGGGTGCGACTCCTTCGTCGTGTGTCGGATTGTGCGTGCTAGCGGATGGCGCGGGCGTAGACGTTGTGCGCCGTGATGGTCTCGTTCAGCCGGTCGCGCTCCTCGCGCAGCTGCCTGCGCTCGATGAGCAGCGTCTCCCAGTCGTCCCTGGGGATGTCGGCATCCAGCGTCCGGCGGATCTCGTCGAGCCGGGTGTGCACCTGCGCGATCCTGCGGCAGGCCCGGCGGTAGTTGATCTCGCGGTGGTCCACGGTGGCCTCCTCGTCCCGCGCGCCCGGCGGACGCGGCTAGTAGTATTAGTTCATGGGATTGCCCCCGAGTCAAGTCGGACCGGCGCGGAATCGACCGCAACCCGCCCCTTGACAGGTCGGCAAGGTCGCAGTGTACTCACAGAACAAGCACATACAGCACACTGCGAAGGGACCGCGACGATGACCACGACCACGATGGTGATCCGCGTAGACGACGAAGTCACCTGGCCCAACAAGATCCCCCTGGCCAACCACCCCGGCCGCGTCATCGAGGTCGGCTACGAGAGCGTGAAGGTCGTCGAGTACGGCCACGACGTGTCGCACACGATGCCGCTGGACCTGTCCGAGATCCGGGTGACCAAGCCCCGGCTGCAGGCCGGCGACATCGTGATCCTCGCCCCCAACCTCGACCGGCCGGCGCCCGGCCTCGTCCAGGGCGTCGTGCAGCCCGTGCGCTGGCTCGACGGGCTGCGCGGCTACACCGTGCACTGGGAGGACCACGACGACAACGCGGCCGCGGAGCGCGGGGAACTGCTGCGCAACCACCGCCGGTACCTGGCGCAGGAGCTGATCCGCGTCCCGATCCCCGAGCAGCACCCCGAGCTGTGGCCCGCGGCCGAGAAGGCCGCGAACTAGAGCAGACACAGTACGGCCCCACCCGGCGCGAATCTGGGTGGGGCCGTACTGCGGTTTCCGCGTCCGGAGCGAGCCTACACGGCTGGTGCGACCGTCGCGGGCACCGTCGGGTCGGGAGCCGGGACGTCGGCCGGCGAGACAGGGGCCGCGGCGGCTGCGGTCTTGGCCGCTTCCGCTGCTGCTTCTGCGGCGTCGATCTCGTCGATCGCCGCGATCAGCCCGGTGTACACGGTCTTGAACGCGTCCACCACGGCTTGCGGGTCCGAGTCCTTGTCGTTGGTGATCTTCAGGGACGCACCGTCCGGCTCGTCCTGGATGTCGGAAAGAAATACCTCTACGAAAACGGCCATGCCCGCCACGATAGCGCCGCCCGCGCCCTGCGCGTAGCCTGGGAGGCATGGCAGAGGGCGGAACCAGGCCGATCGCGGCCAAGCTGTACCAGACCCCCGCAGACTCCGGGCAGAAAACGCAGGCCCCCTACAACCCCCCAGGGCGCCCACAGCCCCGCGAGCCCGAGGCGACCCTCGGCGTGCGCCGCAACAACCCCGAGACCGCCCAAGACAGCCACCGCACCGACCCAACCCCCACCAGCCGCCCCACCGCCCCCCCCGTCGGCACCGAGGTCGTGCACCGCACCAGCGGGCAGCGCGGCACCGTCACCGGACACGCGAGCCACGGCTACTCCGGCACCGCCGTCCCCCAGGTCACCTGGGCAGGCGAAGACGCCTCCTGGCCCCAGGGCGTCTCCGCCAACGCCCTGCGCGTCGAGGGATCGCACCCGAACGACCTCTACCAGTACAACGAGGACGCCACCAGCCACAGGCCCCTGAACCGCAACACCGGAGCCCAGTGATGTCCAACCGCGCCTACACCCCCGCCGACAGCGCCGACCGCATCCCCCGCTCCACCTCCGACGCCATCCCCCCCGCGCTCGACGGCACCGGCGAGACCGCCACCCCCGCCATCGGCAGCCGCGTCAAGCACCGCCTGTCCGGAGCCGAAGGCGAAGTCGTCGACCACCAGGCCGATCCATTCGTAAAAGATTTAACTCATGGCATTGTCAACTGGGTTGGCGATGGAGACGGGTTCGGCCAAGGTTTCTCCTCGACGAACTTGATTAAGTTTTGACGGAGATGGCTTACTTGGGGCATGCCCGGTGGTGTTCCCTGCGTTGACCCGTCTCATCTGGACCGCCGCATGGTGGTCTACCCCAACGGAAGCACGGCCGTTCGGTGCTATGACTGCATGCGAGAACGCGCACGACAATATCGCAGGAACAATGCTAAGACTGTCCGTCAAAAGGACAGGGAACGAAGCAAGAATAATAGAGCGGCTAATGCTGCCTATCAGGTGGAATATCGCAAGGAGAACCGCGACCATCTGATCGCCAAGGACGCGCAGAGGCGTAGGCTGCGGAAGCAGGCTGCGCTAGACGCGTACGGACGCCAGTGCGTGTGTTGTGGCGAAGCGGAGCTAGCCTTCCTGACGGTTGACCACATTGTGCCCGGGATTCCAGAGAGCGGACCCGATTACAGCCTGATGAAATGGCTTAAGGTCAATGACTACCCGCCCGGATTCCAGACTTTATGCATGAACTGCAATACGGCCAAGCGCAACCGTCCTGCGTGCCCTCACAAGCATCCTGTCATTCCGGCCAATGCTGGGCAGCGGGCTACCCGAAAACTCAAACTCGCGACGCTGGCTGCCTACGGGGGCGCGTGCCAATGCTGTGGCGAAACGGGCCCAGATTTTCTGCAGATCCACCACCCGCTCGGAAACGGTCGAGCACACCGCGCGTCTCTGAACGGCAAGTCCGCCAACAGCTTCTACACCGCGTTACGACGCCTGAACTGGCCCACTGACACGCCACTTGAGGTGCTCTGCGCCAACTGCAACTGGGCTGTCCACCTAGGCATTTGCCCGCACCAACTCAAGAGGTAGCCTGAGGCCATGAGCAAACCCTTCATCCTGGGCCAGCGCGTCCTGTACACCGTCACCGCCGACGAGGCCGAAGCCGCCAACGAGCGGCGCCAGACCGCGGTACTCCACAAGCAGCTCGACGACGGCACCCACACCGCACAGGTGCTGCGGATCGGCAACACGGTATACAAGGGCCAGCAGTACCCCGCCGACGTCGTCGCCGTGTTCGACCGCCAGTACGCCAACCTGCAAGTCCACCTCGACGGCAACGACCAGCTGTGGACCACATCGCGCTGCTGGGGCGACGGCGAGGGCTTCTGCCAGGAGACGTCGTTCTGATGTCCGAGGCCTACCACGAGCCGCTCCAGGCGGTCGAGGCCCGGTTCGTCTGCGACTGGAAGAAGCCGCTCGACCAGGTGAGCGTGCAGTTCCAGCTCAGCGCATCGATCCAGGGCCGCGACAACACCGAGTGGGCGCCGTTCACCCCGTCCGGCACGATCAGCATGGTCGTCAACGGCCCGGCTGGCGCCGTGTTCGCCGCAGGCAAGCGGTACCGCGTCCTGATCGAGGAAGTCGGACCCGACGAATGACCCTGACCCTCACCACCAGTGTGCGCGACCAGATCCAGGCCCACGCCCGCGAAGACCACCCAATCGAGGCCTGCGGCGTCCTGATCGCATCCGACACCCACCCCGGCACCGCCAGGTGGGCCGTGCGCATGGCCAACGTCGAGAACTCCGAAACCTGCTTCCGCTTCGACCCCGTCTCGCAGCTCAGCGTCTGGCAGCAGGCCGAAGACGAGGGCAAGCACGTCATCGCCGTCTACCACTCCCACACCGGCAGCGACGCCTTCCCGTCCGGTGTCGACATCGCCTACGCCGCCGACCCCGACGTCCACCACGTCATCATCTCCACACCCGACGACGAGGCGCGCGCGTTCCGCATCATCGACGGCACCGTCACAGAAGAGGACGTGATGATCAGTGAGTGAAGATGGATGGCCTGGTTCGGCCGGTCCGGCGCGCCTGATCCCCTGGGACGCCACCAGCGACCACGAGGTGCGCGAGCTCCTGGCGCTGTTCGCCTACGATCACCTGCCCGAGTACCTGCAGACGGTGAGCAAGCCGTTCCACAAGCTGGCCCACCAGGCCGTCGAGGGGCGGCCGCCTGGTATCCAGGTCCGGCAGGGCCTGTGGGACCTGCTGCGCGCCAAGGACTGCTTCGTCCGAGCCGCAGTCGCCGCGCCGCACGACCCGTCCGACGGGTAGCGTGCTACGGTGATTCCCGTCGCCTGAGACGGCAATGGACCCCCGCGGGACCGCTGCGCAGCCTCGGGCGACCCCTTCGCGGCGTAGAGCAGCTCGGTAGCTCGCTGGGCTCATAACCCAGAGGTCGCCAGTTCAAATCTGGTCGCCGCTACAACCCAAGATCAAACACACATAGAAGAGCGGCCCCCGCAACCAGCGGGGGCCGCTCGCTTACACTGGCGTCCTGTTCTCTCGAGCGGGAACCGGAGCGGCCCTGTTGTGAGCGGGGCCGCTCCACCGTTACCCGGCTGCCTCCTCCGGATACAGGCCCGGCAGCCCGATGGCCGGGCACTCGTAGTCCACCCCGCCGCGCCGCACCTGGTGCCACAGCAGCGTGCGGTCCTCGCGCGCCAGCCGTAGCGTCTCGCACACCGGGCACGAGAGCAGCAGCGGCGCGGCCTCGAGCAGGCTCGTCGGCATCCCGTCGGCGCTCACAGCGCGACCCTGGCGGTGTCGTAGTCCGCGTTCAGCTCGGCCGCGGCGGTTGCTGCGACCTCCTTGTCGGGGGTAGAGCCGTGCTTCACGTCGCCGATCCGGATCCAGCACCAGCTGTCATCCCACGAGTCCCAGACGCTCCAGAGCGTGGTGCCGTCCGTGGACGTGCCGAACTTGCGGACCTGGTACTTCTGCTCGAGGGTCGCCTCGCTGGTCATGGCAGTCGCTTCTCTCTCGAATGAGGTCATGCGACTAGCGTCCCCTAGCCCCATAGTGTCAACGGGCTAGGGGACGCTAGACTAGGGGCATGCAGCAAGAGCTCATGTCCACGATCGAGATCCGCAAGCTCCTCGGCGTCGTCCGCCAGCGCGCCTACCAGATCACCCAGCACCCCAGCTTCCCCCCGCCGCTCGCCGAGCTCGGCATCGGCAAGGTCTGGGATGGCGCCACGGTACGCGCCTGGGCGGCCGCACGCGCCGGTAAGCCCATCGCCGTCCCCGAGCCCCGGCGTGTCACGTGGGCGCCGATCCCCGACAAGCTGCTCGACGGCGCCAGCATCGCCGACGTCGTCGCCCAACAGCAGCACACCCGCGCCGCCGCGCAGGCCCAGCAGCTCTACGACCTCGAGCACGGACGCGTGCCCGTACAGCAGGAACTCGAACCCTGGGACTACCCGGACGAGATCCCGCCCGAGGACTAACACCCCGGGGGCGTAGCTCAACCGGTTAGAGCCGCGGTCTTATAAACAGCGAGACGTGGGTTCAATCCCCACCGCCCCTACCCCGCGCCACACCCATTGCCCCCACGGCAAGCTGAACAGTACGATGCCACCATGGCAATACCCGAGACCACACTCATCGCCCAAGCCCAAAACGGCGACACCAGCGCATTCGCCACCCTCTACGAACAAACACGCGACGAACTCACCAAAGCCGTCGCCGCGAAACTCCACCGCTCCGGGGCCCACCCAGACCACGCCGACGACATCGTCCACGAAACCTACTTTCGAGCCATCCGCGGCCTACCCGACTACGAAGACCGCGGCCGCCCCTTCATCGCCTGGCTGCACACCATCGCCGGATTCCTCGTCCTCGACCTGCTCAAGTCCTCCCGCCACCGCCGCGAATACACCTTCACCCACCTGAGCAGCGGCGGAGACAGCGCCAGCGACGCCTGGTTCGACCGGCCCGACCGCGAACACCAAAGGCCCGAGCAGCAGGTCGTCCGCGCAGACGAGTTCGACCAGCTCATCCCGCTCCTGCACAAGCTCACCGACCTGCAGCGCGAGGCGATGCTGAACCGGTACTACTACGGCCTCACCGTCGAGGAGACCGCCCGCGAGATGGGTATGAAAGCGGGAGCAGTCAAAACCCTGTGCGGCCGCGCCGTCACCGCCATACGGCGCCTACACGCCGCCGAGTATCCGTCCGAGCTCGTCAGGATCACGTAGATGGACTGTGAATCCAGGAAGCGCAGGTACGACACCGAAGCCGCTGCCGAGGCGGAGCTCGCCGTGATCCTCGCGAACGGCGGGAAAAACCGGCACGAGCAGCGCGCCTACGGCCCGTGCCCCTTCTGCTTCGGCTACCACCTCACCAGCCAGAAGCCCCCCGATCCTCTGGCGCGTAGGCGTCGGCGCCCGTAGCCTGAGGCTATGGACACGGCTGACAGCAGGGCCTACGACAGCTACCTCGGCGGCATGAACCCCGGCCCCAGGTACACGGGGCAGCCGAACGTGAAGCCGGCCGACAACTCCCAAGGCGTCCCGGGCACAGCGGTCCCGTCGGTCGGCGACACCGTGAAGCATGCGAAGTCCGGGCAGCTCGGCGAAGTCACCGGGTACGCCGACCACGGCCCCCACGCCGAGCGCTACCCGACCGTCCGCTGGGAAGGCCAGCCCTCGACCGGGTTCACTGCGGACCAGGGCTACTCGCTGGACTCCCTGACCACGCCGTGACGTAGAATCGTCGTCTCGAATGAGCGCCAATGCGAAGCGATCTGACTAGCCCTGCCGAGGTGCGGGGCCGCGCGGTCATCGTCTAGCCGGCCACGCCTGACGGGGCGCAGGAGAGCGAGCGGGACAGGCCCGAAGTCGATACCCCCGGTGGCCGAAAGCACGGGGGTATCGGCGTCTCCAGCGCGCGGTAGGCTGCCAGGATGTGTCCGACATGCGGTGACAGCGGCAGGTTCGTCACGTACAAGTGGGTCGACGGGAAGCGCTACGTGCAGTACACCTGCGGTCAGGGCCACAACTGGCTCGAGGAAGCCTGACGCCGGTAGAGTGGCCGTGCTGTCGCGGCGCTTTCCGGTACCGGCGGACAATCGCAAGCGTGTGGGCGTCGCGGCAGCAACACCGGCCGGTGAGCGCCTCGTGCAGTCGGCCGACTTGATTGCGAACGGCCCGAGTATCGGCCCAAGGTGGAGCGCCGCCGGATGAGATCCGCCGTCGGTTGCAGAGAAGCCGCACCCTACTGTTGGGCGAAACCGATACCCGGGCCGTCCGCGCGCCGCAGAGCTATCCTGCTGGTGTGACAGCCACCTTCCTCTCTCCGCCCGAGGCGGGACGCAGACCGGCGTATCCCTGGCACGAGTGGCTCGACGGCCGCGAGCACACGCTCGTGCGGGGCCGCGACTACTGGGGTACCAACGCCGACTTCTGCCGGCGACTACGCGGTGCGGCCAACGCCCGCAGCCTCCGGTACAAGTTCGACGACCACGACCCCAACTTCCCGATCGTCCAGGCCCTCGGCCCTAGCAAGGTGTCCCGTGACTAGGAGTCGGCGGAAGCCCGCGGCGCAGCGGTACGCCGAGCGTAAGATCCGCGTCGCCCTGGACGCCGTACGCCGCCGTGAACGCGAGGCCGCAGCCGATGCCGCCTACCAGCACTGGACCACCCACATCGCCCCGTTCGAAGACGCCTGGTGCGAGATCGTCGACACCCGCAACCCCACCCGGAGCGCATGATGGCCAGGTCCGCGGCTGCCGTCGCCCGCTGGGAGCGGGAGAAGGCCGAACGCCGGCTCCTCGTCCAGGAAGCCGTCGAGATGCGCAAGAACGCGCACTCGTTCCGGGCGATCGCCGAGCACCAGGGCTGCTCCGTCAACACCGCCGTCGCCAGGTACCGGCGCGGCCTCAAGCAGTACCTCCCCGGCGAGCTAGTCGAGAGTGCGCGCTCGACCGAGCTCGACCGGTTCGACGCCCTGACCCAGATGAACCTGACGCTGCTCGCCGAGGCCGTCACCCGAGGCGACATCGACGCCGTGTGCAAGCTCCAGGACAAGATCCTCGCGATCCACGACCGCCGCGCCAAGCTCATCCCCATGCAGATCCCCGTCAAGATGATCATCGACCAGACCATCGACCACACCACCGACCAAGACCGCGAGCTCGCCGAACTCCTCAGCGCAGCCGCCCAAGACGTCGAGGAGAAAATCGCATGGCTCATGGACAACACGGCCGAGTAGACCCTGCGCGCTGCGGCACCTGCAGCCCGACGTTCTGCGAGGCCGGCCTGTGCGCCGACCCCGCGCCGGCACCCGGCGGCCGGCCGTGGCCGATCGCGCTCGCGTTCCTGGCGTTCGCACTCGCCTCCGCGTTCGCCGGCGCCGCTGCCTGGATGGTGATCCGATGACCGAGATCACCGGCCGCGAAACCGAGTTCGACGGCCCCTACGGCCGCGCCGCCGCATGGCCCGTGCCCGACCACCCGTCCGCTGCCGAGACCGTGTGTAGCTGGATCATCACGCACCCGCAGGGCCACCCGCTGTGGAGTCAGTACCTGCTGGCCGTGGTCCGGCTCACCGACCACCCGGACTTCCTGCCACCGATCCGCCAGTTCGACGGGGCAACCCACGAGCTGCTCGTGATCGCGCTCGACCCGGACAAGGGACCGTACGCGCCGGACACCATGGACCGGTTCCTCGACGCCAGCCTGCCGTTCCTGACCCCGGTCAACGTCGCCCACCAGATTGAGGGCACCGACGCCGAGGCCCGGCTCCTCGCCGCCTACGGCGCCTGGGGCGTCACCGTGGGCGCGCTGTGGCCCGAGACCGCCGACGCGCCAGACCGTGTCCGCGCGCAGTGGAAATCGAGCCTCGTCAAGACGCTGGCCCACATCCGCAACGAGGAGCACGCACTGTGACCGGCCGTACGCTGCGCGCCCAGCTCGCCGCCCAAACGAAGCTCGCCGTGTTCGGCGCGTTCGACGGCGTCGTCACCGTCCTCGGCGCTGTGTTCCCAAACACCGGCAACCCGCACGTGCTAATGCTGACCTGCATCGGGCTCGCCGCCTCCGGAGCGGTCTCCATGGGTGGGGGCGAGCTCGTCTCCGACAGCAACGCCGGCTGGGCCGCGTCCACCGCGATCGGCGCCACCACCGGGCTCGGCACCCTCGTCCCGGCCGCACCGTACCTGTGGACCAGCGGCACCGCGGCCGTCGTGCTCTCAATGCTGCTGTGCGTCGCCGTCGCGCTCGGCATCAGCTGGATCAAGACCACCGACGGCGCGGGCGCCCCTACCTTCCGCCGAGCAGCAGCCCACACCCACGGCATCCTGGCCGTCGCGGTTGCCTTCACGCTGCTCGCCGCATGGGCCACCGGGGCCGTAGGATGACACCGTGGCAAACAACGACGAACCCGACAGCCCCGTCCCGCCCGCGCGGCACGACCACGGCCCCGGCGAACACGCCTGCACCACCGCCCTAGTCGCCGCGATCGACCAGTACCTCAAGCAACACGGCCTGTCCCAACCCGACGTCGTCCTCACCGACGTCCTGATCGCCGCCGCATTCCGCGGCTTCAGCAGCGAAGGCACCAAGACCGCCACCTCCGTGGTCTGCCCCACCGACTCCTCCGTCGCCACCCTGCTCGGCCTAGCCCAGCACGCCAACATCTTCTACGGCAACATGGCCGCCCGCTCCATGGAAGGCGGTACACGGTGAGCCGCCTCGGAGACCACGCCGTCGCCGCCACCTGGCCGGTCGACGTCCCCGTGCCGCTGTGGCGGTACCACACCGACGGCCGCTGGGAGTCCACCGCCCGCTCCCTGCGCTCACCCGGCGCCGACGGCTCGATCGCCTACTACATCGAAACCCTCTCGCCCCTGCTCGTCCGCGACGACGCACCCATGTACGACGACGGCCTGGCGCGCGCCGCCTGCCAGTACCTCCAGGCCTGGGCACTCAAGCACGACATCGAGATCGCCGACGGCCCCTTCCTGCAGCTCCGCGAAGACGACGGCGCCATGCCCCGCGGCTTCATCATGCTCCGCGCCATCGTCTGGTGCGACGAATTCGACTTCATCGTCCCCGTCGACACCCCGGAAGCGGTGGCCGCGTGAACTGCGAGGCCGAGCTCTGCCTGAACTGGACCGGCCAGGGCTGCATCTGCGCGGTCCTCGACCTGGAACCGCAGGTCGAACGGTGGTCCGACGGCATCGACGATTACGACGAAGAGGACGAGGAGCTCGACGATGACGACTGAACGCAAGATCGTCACCGCCCCCGCCGCGCACACCGTCACCTACACCCCGACCGAGGGCGGCATCCTCGTAGGGCACACCCGCTGTTCGGCCCCGGGCGTCTTCGTCCCCGTGCGCCCGGACACCCGCCACGTGCTGGCGATCGACACCTTCCAGGCGATCCTGTCGCACAAGTGCCCGCCCGGCGAGGGAGACAGCGGCATCGAGGACGACCCCGAGAGCTGGATCGAACCGTGACCCGCGACGAGCAGATCGCGCTGCTCACAGCGGCAGCCAACGAATGTCTGGGTGCAGACGAGCCGGACGTGCTTCCCCAGGGCAACGCGTTCGCCACTACGGCGGCAGCAATGAAGCGCGACGCCAACCACACCCCGGACGACCTGGACACCCAGCTGTACTGCGCCGAGCACGTCCAGGAGTACATCGACTCGGTCAAGCTACTGAAAGCGGTATTCGGATGAACCTCTTCGACACCACCAACAGCCCGCTGGAGCCGCTGCAGCCCACACCGGAACAGCTCGCTGCCCGCATGACCCGGGTCGCGGCTGACACGACGGCCACCGAGGCGCATACCCAGATGGAGGTCGGCACCATCATCGCCCTGGCCGAGGCCGGCGGCGAGGAGCACATGACCGCCGTCGCCGAGGTGATCGCCCGCATCCCGAACGGACCGCCCCCGCCGAACGCGCCGATGTACGAGGCCTCGAGCGGTCGCCCGGCGTGGCACGAGAACAACATCCTGCTGTCATGTGAGGTCCGGATCGACGGTCGGGTGTTCGCCGCCCGTGAGGCGTTCGACCCGATGATGCTCGAGATCCAGTTTGGCGGCACCGACAGCGACCGGTTCGAGCACTTCATTGACTTCTTCCTGAAGACCAACTTCGGGAAGGTCGCCGTCGCCGACCCGGCGTCGACCAAGTTCCTGCGCGACCGGGTATGGATCGTCAAGCCGGGCGACACCCACGACTTCCGGCGCTGCGCCAAGAACAGCGAGCCGCCGGTCTATCCGCGCTGCACGATGGGCGTCATCACCACGAAGCCGTTCGAGATCGTCCCCGGCGAGTACGACAAGTGGAACGTGAAGATGCCGCCGTATGCGAAGGTCGACAAGAGCGCGGTGCTCGGCCAGTGCCCGTGCCGCTGCCACCGCGACAACTTCTACGGCAACGGGGCGAAGCGCTTCGCTGCGCTGAACGGCCTCGCGGTGTTCGACGAGCTGATGGTCGACGAGGAAGGCAAGCCGCGTGACCATGATCGCTAATCACATCATCGTTGACCGCGACGAGCACGGCGCACCCTGCCTACGCATCGACGACTTGGTGTTCGACTTTGCGATCGCCAACCGCGGCATCACGGTGCCAGCGCCGTCGCTCGACGAGACCCCGACTGTCACCGTGACCTTCCTCGCCGAGAAGGTGACGATGATCAACGACCTGGACAACATCGTCCGCTCAGCTGGTCCGCCCTACCGCTGTGGCCACCGCGGTTGCCTCGGCCACCACGACACGATGCATGAGAGCTGCTGCTGATGTTCGATCTGATCGACCTGGTGCTGGACACGATCGAGGACCTGATCGAGCTCGCGGTCGCCCCGCTGGCCCGGCGAGCAGCTCGCGCACGGCAGCGTCGCGCCGAGGTTCAGGACGGCCGCTGAGCGCCGCCGCTACCTGCGACGGCGAACACGAGGCACACTGGTTCCATGACCACACGGCGACCGGTCGGCTCCGGAGACGCGCTCGGCGGCGACAACCTCAACGCCACCCGCCGCGACCGCATGACCAAGGGCTGGCCCATGGACGTCGGCTCAGCCGGCGCCGACCCGTCCGCCGCGCAGGGCATCAACCAGTGGCCCGGCGCCAACCCCACCACGGTCAAGAAGCCGTCCGTCCTCGACTACCAGACCTACGAGGCCGTCCCCGGCCAGCAGCACGTCGTCATGCACCGCGGCGTCCCGGTCGGGTATGTGAGCAGGTACCAGGATCCGGGCCACGGCCCGCTCTGGTCGGCCACCCTGGCGGACGGCTTCCACGCCAGAAACCCCAGCCACGCCCAGACACAGCGCGGATTCGTCAACGCGTCCGACGCCCACGGCAACCTCATGGACAGGCACCGAGATGTCGCACAAATCGAAAACGTCGGAGTCTGGCGACCCGCGCTCGACGGCGGACCCAACCTCCCCGGCCACTAACGCTTTCGGCCAGCCGGTCGACGGGCCGCTCTTGGTGAGCAAGTACAGCGCTCCCGGGCTGCTGCCGATGTGCGAGCCGATCGAGTACCCGCCGATCCCGGACTGGGTCTTCCAGCACGACGCCTTCATGCGCAACTGCGGCTACCAGCGCGCGGATTTGGGGCTCGACGCGGACATGTCCAACGTCGTTGCCCGCTACACGCGTGCCGACAAACCGGCGCTCACCTGGCAGGAAGTCTTCGGGGCGATGGATCGGCTCGTCGACAAGAGCCGGGCCGAGCAGTGGATGCTGGGGCCGCTGCTGCTGCCGCACTGGCTACCCGAGCCGCTGCGGCCCGTCGCCGAACTGTGGGCGCGGGAGCACGGGTGGGACGGCGTCGTGTACGACGAGCCGCCGTCATGGCTGCGTGACCGTCCGATGAAGACCAACCCGGAAGTGTGGCATGGCTGAGATGGACAAGCCGTTGGGCCCCGACGAGATCCGAGTCATCAGCCGCAGTCCTCTCGTAGTCATGGTGCCGAGCTGGACGACGCCGATCGGGTGCGAGCGGGTGCTCGAGGCCTATCCTGGTGCTCAACTGGTTTACGCCGACCCCGCATAACTAGTCTGCGGACTAGTGATCGTGTCTACCTGGAAGGAGGTTCCCACTGATGCCAGCAGAGAAGAAGAGCAGCGGCCACCGTAAGTCGCCTGGGCCCGACCACTCGCAAGCTCAGTGGCGAATAGATTCCTCTACGCCACCGGCAAACCGTTCGCGCACCGCTGGGCTGAGGAGATCGTCGCGACCCGCGGCCCGAAGACCGGCTACCACTCGCTGCCCGAGAAGAAGACGGCGTCGGCGAGGCGCGGGAAGTGAGCTGGGCCGAGTGGGACGCCCACCGTGCGCTGTCCGGGGATGCGGTGCGCGACTCGCTGGAGCAGTCGCGGGGTCGGCTGACTAGCGAGTCGGCGCAGCGTGTCCGGCACTACACGGGCGACGGGTTCAGTCAGATGAACAAGCGGCTGCGGGACGGCACGCAGGACGCGGCGGACAAGAAGGGCACCGACGCCCTGGGGAAGATCGTGGGGAAGTCCAAGGCGAGCAGCGACATGGTGCTGCTGCACGGCCGCACGCACCTGGCGGAGGTGA
Source organism: Actinocrinis sp. (assembly GCF_035946395.1). NCBI lineage: Bacteria > Bacillati > Actinomycetota > Actinomycetes > Catenulisporales > Actinospicaceae > Actinocrinis > Actinocrinis sp. The sequence continues at coordinate 4,712 of NZ_DASYZI010000324.1, read as the reverse complement.
AGCCGGGCGACGACATCCACGAGCCCGGCTTCCTGTCGACCACCACCGACAGTGCGATGGCCCGCAACTTCGCCGGCGTCGGGAAGAACAATGCGATCGTCCGGGTGCGGCTGAAGCAGGGCGAGTCGGCGCTGTCCACCCGCGGGCTGACGGACAACCCGACCGAGAAGGAGGTGCTGCTTCCGGCGGGGCAGCACTACCGGGTGCTGAACGTCCAGACCGTGAAGGGCCAGTTCGGTCAGCCGACGCGCCTGGTGGACGTCGAGATCCACCACGACGAGGACGCCGGCAGTAACCGCGCGCTGACCGAGACCACCCGATCCGCCCGGCGCCTGTCGGCGGACGTCGAGAAGGGCAAGTGAACCCGTGAGGATGCAGTGCGATCAGGAAGGCCCGGGTAGCCGGGCCCAGATCGTCGAGTACGTGCAAACGGTGCTCGAGCAGAACGTGGCCGGCCTGCAGCCAGGACGCTGTGTGTCGTACGGTCTTCCCGGGTTGGCCAACGGCATCGTAATCTCGATCTTGCACCGGCTCGGGATCGAGGATCCCCACGCGCCGTTCGTCGACTACGAGGAGTTCGAATAACATGATCACCCTTCCGCCTGTGGGGTCGATCGGCCTGGTCAAGGTCCGCGGCATCGTCGGTGAGGCGATCGGGGCCGCGGAGTGGCTGGCCGACAAGATCGACCGCAAGACGTTCACCGACTACGAGCACGCGTTCGTCCTCACCTCCGTCGGCGACCCGGCCGACCCGCTCGCCCAGGCCCGCGTCGCCGAAGCAGAGCCCGGTGGCGTGCGGGTGAGCTACCTGAACGAGTACCACGGCCGCGACGTACTGTGGATCCCGTGCCCCCCGCAGTACGGCACCGCGATGGTCCACTACGCCCTGTCGTACGTCGGGGTCGGCTACTCGGACCTGGACTACGTTGCCATCGCCGCGCACGTCCTCGGCCTGGACCCGTTCCAGTTCGGCCGCGACATCGTCGACCACACTGGGCACGTGGTCTGCTCGATGATGGCCGTCGCCGCGGCGCAGAGGTCCGGTTGGCCGCTCGTCGCGCCGTCCGAGTTCGCCGGCTACTTCACGCCTGACGACCTGGCCAAGTACGCCCCGGCCGGGGCGGTGCCGCAGCTGATCGCATGACTACCATCGCCGACACGCCTGCGGCGATTGACCCAGACGAGCCGCCGTCGTTCCCCACTGCCATCATCTCCCCGTCCGAGCACTTCCAGTACCTGGCCGGTGAAACGTCCGAGACGTTCGACCCAGACAGGTACGTGCGCTCACGAGACCGCACGCACAAGGGCAAGAGCCTGCTCGCCACCAGCAGCGAGTACCGCCGCATCGCGACACGGCTGGACCCGATGCTGTTCGCGCTGCTTTACCTACGTCCGCACATGCGCAGCGAGGCCACCCGCAATCAGATCACGTTCTGCGACGCGCACCTGGACTGGTGCAAGGAGGCACTCGGCTGGGCTGCGCCGTCGCGCATGCCCCGAGCGGACCGCGATGTCTACGTCGCCCCGCGCGAGCTCGGCAAGGCCCTGACGCTCGACACGCCGATCCCCACCCCGTCCGGCTGGACGACCATGGGCAAGATCCGGGTCGGCGACGAACTATTCGACCAGGACGGCAACGTCTGCCGCGTCACGGCCAAGTCGCAGGTCTGGGACGACTCCACATGGCGGGTGCACTTCGGCGACGGCACCCACGTCGACACGCACGCTAACCACGAGTGGGTGGCGGTCGACAGCCGTGCGAAGGAGCGGTACAACACCGGCCGGATCGGTCGCGGAGGCCCGCGCACCGGGTCGCCGAAGGACTGGCGTGACCACTGGAGCCAGCACACCACAGTTACCACCGAGCAGATGGCCCAGAGCCTTCGCTACGGCAGCCGCGGCGACTACCGGTGGCGTGTGCCCAACGCCCGCGCCCTGCAACTGCCCGACGTCGACTTGCCGATCGACCCGTACGTGCTCGGGTTCTGGCTCGGCGACGGCACCGCAGCCAACGGCCAGATCACCGTGAACATCGACGACTATCCGGAGATTGCCCACCGATTCGGGGCCCACACACTACCGCCCTCTGGCGAGCAGCGCGGCGCGTACCGGATCAACGTCACCGGCCTGATCGGGAAGCTGCGCGCCCTAGGGTTGCTCGGTGCCAAGCACATCCCCACCCAGTACCTGCGCGCCTCGATCGCCCAGCGGCGCGAGTTCGTGCGCGGCCTGATGGACTCGGACGGCTACCGCACCACCAAGGGCGGCGACGAGATCAGCCTCAACGACATTCGGCTGGCCGGCGACGTCCTCGAGTTGTTCCGTTCCATGGGTCTGGCCGCACGTATGCATTCGGCCGAGTCCAAGCTCAACGACCGCATCACCGGTATCCGGTACCGGATCAATGCCAGGTTCGACTTCCGCCCCTACACGTTGGCCAGGTACGGCTGGGCGCCCGCGACTGTCCAGGCCTCGCGCATGACGAGCCGCACCGTGACCGCTATCGAGGAGCTCGATGCGCAGCCCACGCAGTGCATCACCGTCGACAGCCCCTCGCATCTGTTCCTCGTCGGCCGCGCGATGGTGCCGACCCATAACAGCACGTGGTTCTTCCTGATCCTGCCCTTGTGGGCCGCGGCGCACGGGCACCGGAAGTTCATCGCCGCGTTCGCCGACTCCGGCACCCAGGCCGAGATGCACCTGTCGACGTTCAAGAACGAGCTCGAGTCCAACGTCCTGCTGCAGCGGGACTACCCGATGCTGTGCGAACCCGCCACCCGGCGCCGGGGGATGACGCAGTCGGACACCAAGGGCCTGACGATCCGCAAGTCCGGATTCGTGTTCGGCGCCCGCGGCGCGGACTCCAAGGCGCTCGGTATGAAGGTCGGGCACCAGCGCCCGGACATGCTGATCCTCGACGACATCGAGCCCGGCGAGGACCAGTACAGCGAGTACCAGGTCCAGGGACGCCTGACCACGATCATCGACGTGATCTTCCCGCTGTCCGAGTACGCTCGCGTCGTCCTGGTCGGCACCGTCACGCTGCCCGGTTCGATCGTGCACCAGCTCGTCAAGTCCGTCACCGAACCGGACGACGACGTGCCGGAGTGGATCGGCGAGCAGAACATGCGGGTGCACTACTACCCGCCGATCATCGCGAACGACGACGGCACCGAACGCTCGATCTGGCCGGCGAAGTGGCCGATCGCCTACCTGCAGGCGATCCGCCACACCCGCAGCTTCTTGAAGAACTTCGCCAACTCGCCGATGGGCATGGACGGCGACTACTGGTCGAAGGACGACTTCGTCTACGGGCAGCTCGAGGGCAAGACCCGCGTCATGCTCTCCATCGACCCCGCCGGGAAGGACAAGAAGACCAGCGACTGGACCGGCCTCGCCGTCGTCGGCTGGGCACCCCCGGCCAAGCGCACCGGGATCACCCCGATCGACCCGGACGACGTCCAGGCCGCGATCACCGGCAACCTGGGCATGTGCGAGGTCATGTACGCCAAGGCCGTGAAACTCATCGGGGAGCGTTTGCGGGCGGAGGTGCTGCGGATCCTGGAGATGTACCCGGAGATCGGCCTTGTGCTGATCGAGGTGAACCAGGGCGGCGAGCACTGGCTCGACATCCTCCACCACCTCCCCTGCAAGATCCAGATGATCGACCAGTCCGTCGACAAACGCGTCCGCGCCTCGCAGTCCTTGGCGCACTACCAGCGTCGCCGCGTCGTCCACTCCGCCCGGCTGAACGCCGCCGAGGAGCAGATGGTCAGCTTCCCGAAGGGCCCGAACGACGACATGGTCGACGCCATCGGCTCCGCCGTCACCCGGCTGCTACGCCGGCCGAAGAAAACCGGCATCCAGGCCAGCAACGTCGGCAACTACGCCTGAACCCGAGCCTGCGCCGGGCGCTGGCTGCGCGGGGTGGTGACGCACAGCGGGCACTCGTCCGGCACATGCCGGTCGTCCGGATTGACCGTGTACTCGCCGAACTTCACCACGGCCTGGAACCGGCGGATCGTGGCCGCCGTGGCGTGCCCGTACCGTATCGCGGCGTAGTGCAGGCGCGCCTGCTTCTCGCCCGTCTGCATGCCCATCAGTGGCCCAACGCCAATGCGAGGGCCCGGACGATCTGGTCGGCGATCCGCTCCAGTTCGTTGGCCATCTCGACGTGGCCGAGGTCGCGCTCGCGGTACGACTCGGCGATCAACATGCCGCCCGCGATCGCGGCCTGACCTCGGTTCAGGTAGACCGTGACAACCGGGCTGCCGCTCTCGGTGTTGTCCTCCCGTACCGCGGCGCCCGTGGTGGGCTCCTGCTTGGCCCAGCCGAGCCGCTCGAGGACATCGAACGTCTTCAGCGCGATCTCCGCGACCTTGCGGCCGTCCTGGAGCACATCGCGGAACTCGAGCAGCAGCGCGTTGCGCAACTCCTGCTCGACAGGCGTCCATTCGGTCATCGTGAACTCCTAACATGGGTGCGTCCCGTGCCTGAGGAGAGCAGGCACGGGACGCAGGGTGGGCTACTTCTTTGCAGCGATCATGCGCGCGTACAGGTCGATCGCCGAGTCCTGGAGCTCGGCGACGGTGGGGGCAAGCTTCTGCCTGGCGGCGTCCCTGGCGGCGTCCCTGGCGGCGTCCCTGGCGGCGTCCCTGGCGGCGGCCCAGGCGGCGTCCCTGGCGGCGTCCCTGGCGGCGTCCCTGGCGGCG
>NZ_DASYZI010000323.1:0-14085 GCF_035946395.1 Actinocrinis sp. | reverse complement strand
AGCCACAGCGCGCCGCCGGCGCCGCGCCGGGCGAGCAGCGGCGTGCGGCCGTGCCGGTCGGCCAGCCGGCGGCTCACCTCGCGCCGGATCGGGCCGTCTGCGGTCATCAGCGATCCGGCCAGCACGAACGGTTCGCTCTGCGGGGCCTGCGCGCCGACGAGCGGTTCCGCCGCGTCCACCAGCAGATCGACGGCGCGCTGCACGATCCGGTGCGCGACCCGGTCGCCCGCCTCCGCCGCCGCCGGGACCAGTGGCGCGAGCGCGGCGAGGGCGACGGGCGGGCCGTCGTACACGGCGTCGCGCAGCAGGCTGAGACACTCCTCGCGGTCGTCCGGCACCGGCTCGCCCTGCGCGATCGTGGACAGGACCGCGTCGCGCAGCAGGGTGTCCTCGTCCCGGCCGTCGAGCGCGGCGAAGACCGCGCGTACCGCCTGGCGGCCGATCCAGAACCCTGACCCGTCGTCACCGACCAGCCAGCCGTTGCCGTCCACGCGCGCGGTGACCTGCTCGTGGTCCACCCGCGCGGCCATCGCCCCCGCGCCCGCGATCAGCACGCCGCCGCTCGGCTGCGCGGTGCCGGCGGCGAACGCGGTGACCGCGTCGGCGACCACCGTCACCGGGCAGGCTAGCCCGGCCGCCCTCCACAGCCCGGCCAGCCGGACGGCGGACTCGCCGCGCTGGAAGCGGGTGATGCCGGGCGTGCCGAGCACCACGGCGCGCACGGCGAGCGGATCGAGCCCGGTCAGCGCGTGCCCGACCGCCTCGGCCAGGTGCGCGGCCACGTCCTGCACCGGCAGCCCGTTGGGGTTCGCGGAACCGGCCCGGCCGCATCCGGCGACCGCGCCTTCGAGGTCGGCGACCACGACGTCGACGCGCGCGGTCCCCGCCTCCACCCCCATGATTAAAAGGTCTGACACGCGCCCAGCATGCCCGGCGACAGGTGTGAAGTCCACAGCCGGCGGTCGGCGGATCTTGACGGAGCCTGCCGCCGGGCCGCACAGTAATCATCATGACTGGTCATAACTCCTCGATGAGACGCGACTGTGCGGCGTGCCACGGCGGGGTCACGGTGGGCGGGCGGTGAGAATCCTCGTCTCCGCGGACATGGAGGGCGCCACCGGGGTGACCTGGCCGGCCGACGTCGAGCCGGGCAACCCGCAGTGGCAGCGGCTGCGCGCGCTGCTCACCGGTGACGTGAACGCGGCCGTCGCCGGCCTGTGCGCGGGCGGCGCCGACGAGGTGCTGGTCAACGACGCGCACTCGACGATGCGCAATCTCCTGCTGGAGCGGCTCGATCCGCGCGCGTCGGCGCTCACCGGGCGGCATAAGACCCTTTCGATGGTGGAGGGGATTGAGGACCCTGCGGTGGCCGGCGTCGTGTTCCTCGGCTACCACGTCGGCGCCGGTGCGGACGGTGTGCTCGCGCACACCTACCTGCCGAACTCGATCACCGAGGTGCGCGTGGACGGCGTACTGGCGAGCGAGGGCCGGCTCAATGCCCTGGTGGCGGAGGAGTTCGGCGTGCCCGTGATCCTGGTCACCGGCGACGACGCCACGTGCGTGGACGCACTCGAATACGCGCCGTCCGCGCGCACGGCCGCGGTGAAGGACCACGTCTCGCGGTATGCCGCAGTGTGCCGTCCCCCGCAGGTCACCGCGCAGCTGATCGAGGAACGGGCGAAGGAGGCGATGTCCCTGGCCGGACGCCGCCGCGATGCCGAACCGCGCCCGCACAGGGTGCGGGTCGAGGTGGACGCGGCGCATCTGGCCGAGGCGGCGACGCTGATTCCAGGCGTGGAACAGATCGACGTGCGGCGCGTGCAGTACACGAGCGGGTCCGCGTACGAGATGATCCGCTGTTTCAAGGCCCTGACCGTCGTGGTGGCCGCGGCGGTGGAGCAGTCGTATGGCTGAGGCCCAGGCGCCTGAACACACTCGACGGATGGCGGCCTCCGTGCCGCGGCGGCCGCGCACCGCGCCGTTCGGGACCTGGGAGTCGCCGATCGGCGCGCGGGACGTGGCCGTGTCCGCGTGGCGTCCGAGCTGGACCGACTTCGTCGGGGGCGAACTGTGGTGGACGATCCCGACGCCCGCGCAGGGCGGCAGGGTGCGACTGTTGCGCGAAACGACCGGCGGCTCGACTCCGGTGCTGCCGGAGCCGTGGAGCGTGCGTACGGCTTTCGTGGAATACGGCGGCAAGCCCTTCGCCGGATACGAGGCCGAACACGGCCCGGCCGTCGTCTTCACCGAGTGGTCCGATCAGCGGCTCTACCTCGTCGAGCCGGAGGCGCCGAGGGCCGGGCCGCGTCCACTCACGCCGCAACCCGCACTGCCGTCCGGGATACGCTACGTCGATCCGCTGATAGTCGCCGAACTCGGCGAAGTCTGGTGTGTGCGCGAGGAATTCCACTCGGCCGCGCCGACCGACGTCACCCGCGCGATCGTCGCAGTGCCGCTGGACGGATCGTGCGACGTACGGACCCTGATCGGCGGCGACACGACGGCGCAGCGCTTCCCGGCGCAGCACTTCCTGATGAACCCGCGGCGCTCGCCGGACGGCCGCAGGCTGGCGTGGATCGGCTGGGACCATCCCGACATGCCGTGGGACAGCGCGGCACTGTGCGTCGCGCAGCTCGATGAGCGCGGCGCCGGGGCGGTGGGTGCGATCCGGCGCGTCGCCGGGGGGAACGGCTCGGCGGTCGCGCAGGCCGAGTGGCTCGACGCAGACACGCTCGTCTACGCCGACGACGAAAGCGGCTGGTGGAACCTGTACACCGCGCGCTGGGATGGGACCGGCGTGCGACGCGTCGTCGAGGCTGAGGAGGAGTTCGGCGGGCCGGCGTGGCAGCCGGGGCAGCGGTGGTTCGCCCTGCTGCCCGGGCCCGGCGGCGCGGGCGGCGCCGGCCGCCGGGTGGCGGCGATCCATGGGCACACGGTGAAGTCTGTGTCCGTATACGAGATTTCGGACGGCGGGCGCGTGTACGACATCGATGCGCCGTACACGTCGTGGAGCCCGACGATCGTCGCGCACGCGAACCGCGTGGCCTGCGAGGCAGGCGGTCCCACGATTCCCTTCGGGATCGTCGCGCTCGACGCGCGGAGCGGCGCTGTCGAGGTCGTGAGCGCGGGCGACGATCCGTTCGGCCCGCAATGGGTGCCCGAGTCCCGCGTGGTCACGGTCCAACCGGCGCGGGGCCGGGAGATCCACGCCAATCTCTATCCACCCGCCAACCCCGGCTATGGGGGCGGTGCCGACGCCGAGAGACCGCCGTACGTCGTGTTCGTCCACGGCGGCCCGACCGGCAGCGCAGCCCTCGTGTACGACCTCGAAATCAGCTACTTCACAAGCCGCGGCATCGGCGTCGTAGACGTCAACTACGGCGGCTCGACCGGCTACGGGCGCGCGTACCGCGAACGGCTGCGCGGGCAGTGGGGCGTCGTCGACGTCGAAGACTGTGCGGCGGTGGTCGCCGCGCTGGTCGAGGAGGGTATCGCCGACGGCGCCCGCATCGCGATCCGCGGCGGGAGCGCGGGCGGCTGGACGACGGCGGCCGCGCTGGCCGCCGACCCGCTCGGCGAGATCTACCGCTGCGGCGCGATCCGTTTCCCGGTGCTGGATCCGCTGTCGTGGCGTGCCGGCGGCACGCACGACCTCGAATCCCGCTACCTCGACGGACTGATCGGCCCGTGGCCGCAGGCCCGGGCGCGGTACGCGGAGGTCTCGCCGCTCGAACGCGCGGACGGTATCCGCGTGCCCTTCATTCTCCTGCAAGGAATGCAGGACGCCGTCTGCCCACCCGAGCAGACGCGTGTCTTCCTGGACCGCGTGAAAGGCGGGAACGTTCCGTTCGCCTATCTGGCGTTCGAGGGCGAACAGCACGGTTTCCGCCGGGCGACGACGATCGCGGCGGCGCTCGAAGCGGAGCTCTCGCTGTACGGCCAGGCCATGGGTTTTGACCCGCCGGGCGTGCCTAGGCTGGAGTTGGCCTCGTGAAAGAGGAACTGCTTGCCGCCGGCGTGCTCCCCGAAGAGCGTCGTCTACAGGTCGCGGCCGTGCTGCGCAGGGACCTGCGGGTCCGCGTCGAAGACCTCGCCGAACGGTTCGCCGTTTCCGGCGAGACGATCCGCCGTGATCTGAAGGCGCTGGAGGACCGCGGAGTCGCCCGCCGTGTCTACGGCGGCGCCGTCTCGCGGGACGCCGACGAGGCGCAGGACGCCGCGTTCGCCCCGCCGCCGGTCCCGTTCCCGCCTGTCACGTCGTCCGGCACGTCCGGCAGGCCCACCGATCCGGACTTGGCGGTCGCGGGCATCGCCGCCGTCGCCGCATCGCTGGTGGAACCGGGCGAAACCGTCATCCTCGATCTCGGTTCGGCTGCGCTGGAGACGGCGCGCGCGTTGCCGCTGACGTTCACCGGGCGCGTTCTGTGCGCATCGGTACAGACTGCGGCACTGCTCGCGACGCGCAAGGGCGTCGAAGTGCACTTGGCCGGTGGCCGCCTGCGACAGCCGGATCTCGCGTGCGTCGACGACGTCGCCGCAGGCTTCTTCGACCGCTTCTTCGCCCATCGCGCATTCCTCGCGGTCGACGGCGTGGACGCGCGGGCCGGGCTGACGTGCCAGAACCTTGACGAGATCCCGTTGCGGCGCGCGATGCTGCGCCAGAGCGCGCAGTGTTACGTGCTGGCCGAGTCCGCGAAGCTCGGCGCGATCGCCGTCGGCCGCCTCGCGCCGGTCGCGGACGTGGCCGGGATCATCACCGACGCGGCGGCCGGCCCCGCGGTCGTGCGTGCACTGGAGAGCGCGGGCACCCGCGTCATCGTCGCCCCAGCGGCGCCCCGACTGGAGTAGGTGGCAGAACACCATGCCGTCGCCCTCGTCACCTGAGCCGGCGTCGCCCGCGTGGGCGCCACGGCGGGATCGCGCGGTGCGCGCCGCCGTGCGTGCCGGGCTGCTCGACGAGGACGCGCCGCTCGCCGCGTTCATCGATCTGCGCGGCATCGAGGAGACGGCCGCGGCGCTGCGTGAAGCCTGGCCCAAGCACCTCGACGTGCGCCACGCGTTCGCCGCCAAGGCGAACTGCCTGGTCCCGGTGCTGCGGACGCTGCGCGGCCACGGCTTCGGCTGCGAGGTGGCCAGCGCCGGTGAGCTGGCCCAGGCGCTGGCCGCCGGCTTCACGCCGCGAGAGCTCGTATTCGACTCGCCCGCCAAGAGCCGCGCCGAGATCGAGGCCGCGCTCGCGGCGGGCATCGCGCTCAACGCGGACAACTTCCAGGAACTGGAGCGCATCGACGCCTTCATGGCCCGTGCCGAGGCCGGTACGCACTCTGACATCGGCGTGCGCATCAATCCACAGACAGGGCTCGGCGGCATCGAGGCGATGTCGACATCCGGCGAGCACTCGAAGTTCGGCGTGCCGCTGCGTGACGCCGGCAGCCGCGCACGCATCGTCGACGCGTACGCGCGCCGTCCGTGGCTGCGCTGGATCCACGTGCACGCCGGTTCGCAGGGCATGGCGTCGAAGGTGATCGGCGCGAGCGTGGCCGCGGTGGCCGGGCTCGCGCTGGAGATCAACCAGGCCTGCGACGAGCGGCGCGTCGTCGGCATCGACATCGGCGGCGGCCTGACGGTGGACTTCGAAGGCGAACGGGCCCCCGGCTTCGCGGGCCACGCCCAGGCGATACTTGCCGCCGCCCCGCAACTCGCGCGCGGCGAATTCCGCATCGTGACCGAGTTCGGCCGCTCGGTGATGGCGAAGAACGGCTTCATGGCCTCAAGAGTCGAATACACGAAGGTCGCGGGCGGCCGCAACGTGGCGATCACGCACCTCGGCGCCCACGTGGCGACGCGCACGGCGTTTGCGCCGGAGTCTTGGCCGCTGCGTGTCCTCGCGTACGACGCGCATGGCATGCCGAGCCGGGAACGTGTCACCACGCAGGACATCGCGGGCCCTTGCTGCTTCGCCGGCGACCTGGTGGCGCGCGCGTACCCGCTGCCACGCTTGAGGCAGGGCGACATCGCGGTAATCCCCGACACCGGTGCGTATTACTTTTCGACGCCCTTCCGGTACAACAGCCTGCCGATGCCCGCGGTGTACGGGTTCGAGGTGGTGTCCGGCGAGGTCCGCTTCACTCTGCTGCGCCGAGCCGAGTCCATAGCCGACGTCGTCGCCGAGACACTCGGCCAGGTCACGGCCCAAGGACGTTCCGAAGCGGCGTGACCTGCTGCTCCACGCTCTTCCACCCGTCCGGCGCACGTGCCGCTTGAGCTGCGACACCCGGGGTAGATGCAGTGCTTCGGGCGTTGGTGCGGCATTGACGTGATGACGTGACGGTGACGGGCGGTGGTGCGCGGTGAGCGAGCCCGAGCGAGCCGGCGGGCGCGGCTGGGCGAGCCGTGTGCCGATCCCGCTGTTCGGCGGCCTGCTGCCGATCGAGCGGTCCCGGCTGAGCGCGGAGGCGATCGCCGGGATCACGCTCGCCGCAGTGGCCGTCCCGGAGGTGCTCGGCTACGCCAAGATCGCCGGAATGCCGCCGGTCACGGGCCTCTACACGATGCTCCTGCCTGTCCTGCTCTTCGCTGTGATCGGCTCCTCGCGGCATCTGGTGGTCGGCGCCGACTCCGCGACCGCGGCCATCCTGGCCGCGGGGCTGTCCGGTCTCGCCGTCGCCGGGTCGGCGCACTATGTGAAGCTCGCCGGAACCGCGGCCCTGCTCGCGGGGGTGTTCCTGGTGCTCGCGCGGGTCGTGCGGCTCGGCTTCCTGGCGAATTTCCTGTCCCGCACCGTTCTGCTCGGCTTCCTCACCGGTGTCGGCGTCCAGGTTGCCCTGGGCCAGTTGCCGCAGATGCTCGGCGTGTCCGTGACCGGCAGCGAGACCGCGGTCAAGTTCGTCAACACACTGCGTGCGCTCGGGCACGTCCAGGTCGCCTCCGCCTTGATCGCGCTCGCTGTCGTGGTGCTCGTCGTCGCTGTGCGGCTTGTGCTGCCCAAGGTGCCCGGCGCCCTGCTCGCCGTCGTCGCCGCCATCGTGGTGAGCGAGGCGGCGGACCTGAAGTCGCACGGGGTAGCCGTCCTCGGATCGGTGCCGAAGGGCGTGCCGCACCTGACGGCTCCGTCGTTTGCCGCGCACGACCTGAGCAAGCTGCTGTCGGTCTCGCTGTCGATGTTCGTGGTGATCTTGGCGCAGAGCGCGGCGACCTCGCGGGCGTACGCGGCCCGCTACGAGGAGAACGTGGACGAGGACGCCGACCTCGTCGGACTCGGGGCCGCGAATGTCTCGGCGGCGTTCACCGGCACGTTCGTCGTCAACGGCAGCCCGACCAAGACGCAGATCGCGGACGGCGCGGGCGGGCGCAGCCAACTGGCCCAGCTGTTCACCGGGGTCGTGGTGCTGCTCGTGCTGATCCTGCTCACCGGGCCGTTGGCCTACTTGCCGCTGCCGGCGCTCGCCGCCGTCGTGTTCCTGATCGGCGTCGACCTCGTGGACCTCGCCGGCCTGCGCCGTGTCTGTCAGGTGCGGCGCCTCGAATTCGCGGTGGCCTCGATCACCGCGGCGAGCGTCGTGTTCATCGGCGTGGAGCAGGGAATCGCGATCGCGATCGCCGTGTCCATCGTCGAGCACCTGCGGCACAGCTACGCGCCACACAGCAGCCTGCTGGTGAAGTCCCCGGCCGGCCACTGGTCCTCGCATCCGCTCACCCGGGGCGGGCGGACCGTCGACGGGCTGGTCGTCTACCGCTTCGGCAGCAGCCTGTACTTCGCCAACGCGTCACGGCTGGTCGCGGACGTCCTTGAGCTGATCGGCGACGGGCCCCCGCCGGTATGGCTGTGTCTGGACGCCGCGGCGATCGGCGACGTGGACTACACCGCGGCGGCCGTCATCACCCAGGTGCACAACCGGCTCAAGAGCCAGGGCTCCCGGTTCGTGCTCTCCGGGCTCATCGACGACGTGCGCAGGCAACTCGACAGCTACGGGATCACCGAGAACCTCGGCCCGGATGCATACTTCGCGACTGCGGGCGAAGCGCTCGACGCGTTCCTCGCCCTGCCCAGAACCCAGGAGTGATGTGATGAGCAAGACCAACGCCAAGGTGTCGTGGAAGACCGAGCCGCAGGAGCACGACTATCCGGCGGCGGCGTCGTACCTCTCCCTGATCACGACCGCAGCCGAGGCCGACGACCTGGTCGAACGCCTCAAAGGCGCAGTGAGCGCCCACTACAAGGCGAAGGACATGCTGCGCGCCGCCGCGCTGCCCCTGCTGCCGAAGGACAACGCCCACGTGGCGTCGGACTTGAAGAAGATCGCCGGCGATGAGCACCTCTCGCCGGTGCTGCTCGTGCGCGGCGACCTCGATCGCGGCACTCCGCTGCACATCGCCGACGGCTACCACCGCGTCTGCGCGAGTTATTACGTCGACGAGAACACCGACATCCCGTGCCGGATCGTCGACGCACACGGCGGCGCAGCGCCAGGATGAAGCCGTCCCCGGAGTGCCGCCCGGACGTTTGATACGCGTTTCACCCGGTGGAAGCGGTCTGACGGCGCTACGGTAGAGCCGTCATATGATCTGAGCGTCGGGGGTGTTTGAGGAGTGGGGTCGGGGTCGCGTCGTTTGTCACGCACGCTCGCCACGTTGTCGGGCCCCCGGTGCCGCCAGGCACCTGTCGCATACGGCCGGACAATCAGTCCCGAGCGTGAATACGACACGCTGCTCGACGTCGCGCGTGCGGCCGACGAGGAGTACGGACACGAAAACGCGCTGTGGTTCGGGCGGTTGGTCCACGACCTGTTCGAGGGTCCGGACTGACCGATCGCGCCGTTACCTGACGAGTACGGGTATCGCAGAGGCTTGACACGGCTTGAATATGATCCATGCTGTGGGAGTTCAGCATTTCCTCTGATACCCACTGGAGGATTCCTGTGTCCGTTTCCGGACGATCCCGCGAACCGGCACGACGCCACCGGACCGCCGTGCTCGCCACGATCCTGGCGCTGACGGCCGGGACCATCACCATGACCACGAACTCGGCTGTAGCCGCAGTGCAGCCGACCTCGGCCGACGCACTGCCCGCAGCCGGCACGCCGCCGCAGTCCCCGGATTCCCACCCCGCGGCCGTGTGGGCCACGACCGTGACCGGCCGCCGCGTCCAGCTGGCCAAGCCGAGCTTCACTGCGACCCCGCTGCACCCGGAGAAGATCACCCATCCGCTCCTGGACGACATGGGCGCGATCGGCGCCGCGCACCTCAAGCACGGCCAGATGGCGCCGGCAGCGGCTGGGATCACGTCCGGCATCGACATCAGCGCCTACCAGGGCAACATCGACTGGTCGAGCGTCGCGCCCTACGTCGGCTTCGTCTACGCCAAGGCCACCGAGGGCACCTATTACACCAACCCTGACTTCTACAACCAGTACGTAGGGCCCTACAACTACGGAGTCATCCGCGGCGCGTACCACTTCGCGAACCCCGCGAACGCCCAGGGCAACACCGATGCCGACTTCTTCTCCAACAACGGCGGCGGCTGGTCCGGCGACGGCATGACGCTGCCCGGAGCGCTGGACATCGAGTACAACCCGTACGGCCAGGAGTGCTACAACCTGAGCCAGGACCAGATGGTGACCTGGATCTGGAACTTCGTGAACGAGTACGCCTACCGCTGGGGCGTGTACCCGGTGATCTACTCGACGACCGACTGGTGGACCACCTGCACCGGCAACTACGGCGGATTCGGCGCCTACGACCCGCTGTGGATCGCCAACTACTCGGCCAGCAATGGCGGCCCGCTGCCCAACGGCTGGGGCTACTACTCGTTCTGGCAGTACGCCAGCGGTGGTTCGCTGCCCGGTGACCAGGACGTCTGGAACGGCAGCTACTCGCAGCTCCAGGTCCTCGCCACCTACGGCTGACCCCGCGTCGGCTCCGGCGCAGATCATCACACGTATAACGCGCTGACGCGCAGAACGCTCACAACGCGGAGGGCGCGACTCTCCTGATCCACGGACCCACATCCGTGCCCGTCGAGAGCCGCGCCCTCTTGAAAGCGTCGCCGCTGTTGCGTCCTGCCCGGATCCGGGCGCTGGGCGCCCAATCAGGAACTCAGGAACTGACGCCCAAGGCGACCAGGTCCGCAAGGCCGCTGTAGGCGCTGGTGAGGTAGTAGTTGGTCACGTTCTTGCCGCGGGCGAGCAGCAGCGTGTCGTAGCCGTATGGGATGTACACCGCGTTCGACATGACCTGAGCGTCGAGTTGGTTGGCCAGTGCCGCGGCATCGCTCGGCGTCTTGGCGGCCTTCATCTGGTCGAGCAGGTTGTTGACCTTCGGGTCGTTCAGCCGGCCGTAGTTCGAGCCGCTGCTGGTCGCCGAGAGCAGGCGGCCGTCGGTGATCTGCGAGAAGAAGGCGAAGCTGGTCGGCCAGTCCGGGCCCCAGCCGCCCAGCGCGAGGCCGAAGCCCTTGCTCTTCATGACGTCCGGGCGCTGAAGGTTCTGGCTATAGTACTTCGAGCCCTCGACCTGTGTGATCTGCGTGGTGATCCCGACGCGGGCCAGCGCGTTCTGCAACGCGGTCGCCCCGCCCGGGCCCTTGCCGGTGTTCACCGTGATGATGCCGGTGGAGAAGCCGTTGGGCTTGCCGCACGCGGCCAGCTCCGACTTCGCCGTGGCCAGGTCGCCCTTGTTGTCCGAGCCAGCCGGGAACGGGTTGGCGTCGGTGTGCCCTGTGACGCCCGGCGGCAGCATCGTGTTGGCTTCCTTGGCCCCCGCGATCGAGCCGCCACGCGCATTGATCAGGTCCACCTTGTTCAGCGCGTACGCCACGGCCCTGCGGCAGTGGATGTTGTCGAACGGCGCCACGTCCTCATCGATCGATATATACCGGGTGACGTTGGACGCCGGATTGTCGGTGTACTTCTTCTTCGCCGGACTGTCGAGTACCGAAGCCACGTCGGCGGTTTGCAGACCGCTGCCGGCGTAGTCGGCATCCACCGTGCCCGCCAGGATCGCCTGGTCCAGTTGCGGCGGGTCCCAGTCCGTCTTCACCGTGATCTTGTCCGGCAGCGCCGGGTCCACCGGGTCGCTCGCCGCCGACCAGTACGGGTTCCTGCTCAGCGAGATGTTCTTGCCCGCCGTGTACGCCGAGATCATGTACGGGCCGGACGCGATCACGTTGGTGCCGGTGTAGTTCAGCGCGCCGGTCTTCGGGTTCTGGTCCACGTCGATCGGCACCGGAGCGGTCTGCGGCAGCGTCAGCACGTACGGAAAGTCGCTGTAAGCCGAGACCAGGTGGAAGACCAACGTGGTGTCGTCCGGCGTCTCCACGCCGGTCAGACCCAGGTGGTCCGCGGCCTTGTCCTTGTACGGACCCGGATAGCTCCCGTCCGTCAGGATCGCTGAGAAGTACTCGGGCCCGGCCGGGTTGACCGTGTCCAGCGCGTACGAGCGCTCGATCGCGTACTTGACGTCCTTCGAGGTGATGTCCTCGCCGTTGGAGAACTTCAGCCCCGAGCGGATCTTCACCGTCCAGGTCTTGCCGTCCGCCGACACCGTCGGCTCCGCCGCCGCCAACCCCGGCGTCAGCTGGATCGACGCTGCGCCGGGCGCGCCGACCTTGTACGTCATCAGGGGGCGCGCGTAATAGCGCGAGAAGTCCCACGAGTACGCGTAGTACTGGTTGACCGGGTCCACCGAGTCAAGATCCTGGGAGCCGCCCAGGATCAGCGTGCCGCCCTTGTGCGTCGAGGGGTTCACGACGCCGGTCAGCGCGAAGTTCGCGGCGATGCTGCCGGCGGGTTGGCTGTTCGACCCGTTCGTGCTGCCGCTCTTGCACGAGGCCGCTGTGGTCACGGCCAGCGCGGCGACCGTCGCTGTGGCGATCCTGGTCGCTTTCGTAGTGCGCCGCATCTCGTGGATGCCCCCAATGCTGTTTTCTCGATGTCGTGTTGTGAACTGCCGTGCGAGGTTGGCGATCGGCGTTGTCTGCCGAGGCGCTCTTGATATGGACATATAGTGATATGCGGGATGGCGCCGCTGGCCCGGCGGATGCACCCCCGTCGCCGTGCAGGCCGCGAGAGCCGTCGTGAGTCCCGTCCTGACAGCGGACTTCGTTCCGGTCATTCAGGTCTCCCGTCGCAGTGATGATCAGCACTGCGCTCACGAGTGCGTCGGCGTCACGGACATCAGCAGAGGGGCATCCGCCGGGCCTCATTCCAGTGATAGGCCCAGGGACGTTGATTGGCGCCGGTTCGCGTTGTTCGCCAATCAATGGCGAACAACGAGGCCAGCACGGTTGTGCACAGCCGGATGCGCCACGCCCTACAGGCAGCTGACTTGTGTTGTACTGGTTGGTAGCGTGGTGACTGAGGAGGGTGCGGGCGAGCCGTCTCGCATGCGCGCTTGATCACGGCCTGTGGCGTAGTTCTCAGGGGGCTAGCGATGCCGCGCAACGAAGGGTTCCTGGATCCGGGCGCCGGACCGTTGGCGAGCTTTGCCTGGGATCTGCGCGCGCTGCGGGAGAAGGCGGGAAAGGCGCCCTACCGCGTCCTGGCCAAACGCGCCGGGTTCTGCGCGAGCACGCTGTCGGTGGCCGCCTCCGGTGCGAGGCTGCCTTCCCTCGACGTGACTTTGGCCTACGTGCAAGCCTGTGGCGGAGACCCTGAGATGTGGCGCGCACGATGGCATGCACTGGCCGCGCAACACCCGCCCGCACAGTCTGGCCCAAACGCACAGTTCGGCCCGAACGCACAGCCTGGCTTCCACGTCGCGCCACCGTACGACGCCGACGAGCACGGTGAACCGGCGATGTTAGGCGCCGTGGCATCAGGCCCACTGGCGACTGGCAGCCCCTCAACGGACCGCGAACTCCCGGTAGCAGGCGCCAGCGCCGCTGTCGCGACTATGACCGCTGCCGCCGCTCACGACGTCGTGCGGCTCGAACCCGCACTCCAGACGGCAGCGTCAAAAGTGCCACCCATCCGCAGAGGCCAGAGCCGGAATGGCGGCCGGTCGTGGTGGTCCAGAATCCCAGCACTGCCCATCGGCCGCATGGCTACAGTCGCGCTCACCCTGACCACCGCCGTCCTGGGCCTGAGAGTCCTCTCCGAAGGCGCGAGCAATACCGCGGCGGCCAGCCCGCCCCGACCTTCGACGAGCCCGGCCGCCACGGCGATGCAGCAGGCCGACGAGCTCTACACGCTCATCTACCAGGTCACGCCGTGGCGCTCGGATGCGAACGACGCGATCTGGGACGTCAGCGGCTGCCGCAACCTGTCCAACGCACAAAGCAAGCTGCGGGAGATCGCGCGCAAACGACAGGTGCAGGTCGAACAGCTCGCCGCACTGGACATCTCGAAAGTCCCGGGCAACGTCCAGCTCGTCGCCGCGCTCAAACACGCATGGATGACCTCGGCGCAATCCGACTTCGCCTACGCGAACATCGCCGCCGACCTCCAGACCGGCTGCACCTCCGGTGCGATCAAAACGGACCCGAACTACCAGCAGGCAGACGCCGACGCCCGAGCCGCCGTGGCGGCGAAAGCCGAAGTGGCACAGCTGTGGAACGCCAACGCCGACGCCCTGGGCCAACTGTGGATAACCGGCGCCGAGCTCTGACCGGACGGATCCAGGTCAGCGTGCGCACATAAGACGTCGGCGACCAGCGCGCGAGTTTCTTGACGCCGCATCACGAGACAGACGCTGCCGTGGCGACTGTCGCGGCCGCCATCGTCCAGCATCGTCGTTCACATCCAGGCGGGGGAGGCGGCCAGGCTGCTTGGGCGGCAGGCTCACTACGCTGAACCGCGCGGTGACCACGATGCATGACAAGCTCGCCGTACGCTGCGTGGCCGCCGCGCGGATCGAAGCCCCCGAGCTCAGTTGCCGCTTACTGACGCCTCTTGGGCGATGAGTTCGGTGGCCTCGGCTGTGGTTTTGCGGCCCCACCAGGTGTTCATTTCGTTGCGCCAGGTGTCGGATTGGCCGGCGAACAGGGGGTGTGCGGTGCGGGGGTGTTGTTGTTTGCGGTCGAATCTGTCGAGGCGGTGTTGGGGGATGAATGGGGTGGCCATGAATTCGCTGAACTGGCGGATGAAGTTG
>NZ_DASYZI010000322.1:0-7696 GCF_035946395.1 Actinocrinis sp. | reverse complement strand
GGGCCTCCACGGGCTTCTCGCTGAGTTACTGATGGCCGAGTGCGACGAGCGGGTGCGATTTCGGGTTCGTGTACCGGCGCACGGGTTACTTTCGCAGGTGATGCTGTCTTGCGATCACTGAGGGTTGCTATAGTCGGGCTTGGCTGTGTTGTTGGCGGGTACGTGAGGTGGGGACGTGCACGCTCCTCCCGGGGTGTTCGATCCGTTGCGTGATCGTGATCCGGTCCAGGTTGGTGGGTACCGTTTGCGTGCCCGTCTCGGGTCGGGCGGTATGGGGGAGGTCTTCCTGTCGTTCGACGGGTCCGGCGAGCCGGTCGCGGTGAAGGTGTTGCGTTCCGAGTTTGCCGATAACCGTCAGTTCAGGGCCAGGTTCGCGCGCGAGGTTCGTGCGGCTCGGCTGGTGCAGGGTCGCAATATTGCCGCGCTGGTTGATGCCGACCCTGACGCTGATGTTCCGTGGCTTGCCACCGCTTACGTGGCCGGGCCGACGTTGGCGGATGCGGTGGATTTTTATGGGCCGTTGCCGGTCTCGTCGGTGATCGTGTTGATGGCCGAGATCGCCGAGGCGTTGCGGGCGATCCATGCCAGTGGCATTGTGCACCGGGATTTGAAGCCTGCGAATGTGGTGCTTGGCGCGGACGGGCTGCGGGTGATTGATTTCGGGATCGCGCGTGCCGCCGATGCGACGCCGCTGACCATGACCGGCATGATGGTTGGCTCGCCCCAGTATGTGGCGCCCGAACAGGTGCTCGGCGAGCCGCCCGAGCCGATGGGTGATGTGTTCTCGCTGGGTGCGTTGGCGCATTATGCGGCTACTGGTCGGCCGGCGTTCGGCGATGGGCTGCGGGTTGCGGTGCTTTATCGCATCGTCAACGAAAGTCCCGATCTGGCCGGCTGCCCGAGGCAGATCAGAGCACTGATCGAGTCGTGTCTGTCCAGGGAGCCCGCCGACCGGCCGAACGTCGCGGAGATCCTTGAGGTGTGCACGCCGGACGAGCCGCCGCGCGGCGCGGCCGACTGGTTGCCTGAGTCGGTGGTGTTCGCGATCGACGCTTACCGCGCGGCGCTGACCGACCTGGCCCAGAGCGGTCACGCACCGCATGGCGCCGGGCCGGATTCCGCAGCGTTGGCGGTGGCGGGAACGCGTCGGCTCGCGACGCCGGACGACGGGATCCCGATCGGCGCGCGCCGTGGCCTGCGGTTTGTGGTGGGCGGGCTCGCTGCCTCGTTGGCCGTACTCGCCACTGCGGTGGTGGCGGCGAGCACCATCGCGTCACGCGGTAACGCCCGGCCCGAATCGACTGCGGTATCGGGTGGCGCGGCTTCTGCGTCTGGCCAGCAGGATGCGGGAGCACAGGCGCGTACGGGTACCTTGAACGGCTTTCCCGGCGCGGGACCACCATCGATTCCCGGTCTCGGGACGCCGCTGGGAGCGCCGCAGGCAGGTGGCCCGCAGGGAGGCCCGCCAGGTGCCTTCGGCCCGCCTCCCGACCCGCCGGTGCCCACCATGTTGTGGTGGTCCGGGACGGTCCGCATCACCAGTGCCGGACTGTGGCTGGACGCCAAGCCTCCCGTCGCAGCACAGGGATATGGCGACGTCAAGGAAGCGGTCCCAGCTGCGACAGCCGAGATCTCCAGCGGCGCGCCGGAGGTGAGCAACCTCGCGCTGTGGGACGGTGCGGGTACCCCGACCGGTGCCCAGTGCCGCACTCTTGCGCTCGCACAGGGTACGGCGCGGCTGCACGTCAGCGTCGGCGACATCGTGTGCGCACTAACCGCGTACCGCCAGGTCGCCGTGCTGCGGATCGAGGACCTCCCGACCGACGACTCTGGAGTGACCGCCGCGGTCAGCGTTTGGGGCAACACACCACCCTGAACCAGGCACGTATTGCACGTTCGATGTCTGATTCCGTTCCCGTCGAGCACGGTGGATGCTTGGGCTGACGAGCGCCATCTTCCTTTACGCGAGTTCCCGGTTGTTGATGTGCCGTTGCATGAGTGGGAATGGGTGGTTGTCAAGCACGGGCGATTGGTGTGAGTACCTATCACGATCGGCGACGGGTTGGCCGTGATCGTGTTGCCCGTCTCTGAAGTGTTCCGCCGTAACGCCGTGATGGGGATAGGTCCAATGGGGCCAAGACGCGATGTTACGAATCATGAAGAAGCTCTGATGATTAAAATTCGACGAATGTGGTTGCTTGTTGCAGGCCAGGCCTTGCAAGCATGCGATCTACGTACATTTCTCTGTGGCCTGTCGCGATCAAGTTATTCTTTGGCCGTCCAAGTCTGGTGACCATGAAGCAGCCGCTCGTTTCCGCGGGCGTGTAACAGAAATGCAACGATCGACGAAATCGAGCTTGCCATGCGATGATCAGGGCTCTACTGATTGAAGTGCCAGTCACGTACTGCCGAGGGTGGGGTGCGGTTTCGCATCACGGCAGGTTTGATGATCCGTGGGGGGATTATGTCTGGGTGGCCTCGCAGTGCCTTGAGGACCTTCTTCGCCGCCGTCGCCTTCATGGCTCTCGTGGTGGTCGCGCTCGGCGGTCCGGCCAATGCGAATGGCGTCAACGCGGCCCTGAAGATCCGGTGGTTCGCGGGCGTGGTGGCGCTGACGTCCTCGGTCATACTGCTCGTTTTCGGCCGACTACCGAAGAGCTACCCGAACAACGGCGAGTCTTTGGGGGAGCCGACTCCCACGTCTCCGACCATCGGGCAGGTCGTCGAGTCGATGAGGCAGATCTCGCACAGGTATAAGTCTGATGTGCTGTACCTCTTCCAGCAGGTGCTTCATGATCCGTCGCAGTACCTGACGCGGGCGACTGAGATCGCCCACATCAACGACGGCTCCCTGAAGCAGGATGTGACCCTGAACTACGCGATCCATGACGCGACAGCGGAGATGATCTCGGAGGCGGGTGAGAAAACCATCCTGCTGCCGCTCATGCGCCTCAAAAAAGGGACGATGCTGGACAACCTTGAGCTGTGGGACACCAATGACAGGCCCTTGGCGGCACTCTTGCAGAGCGAGACGTACGGCATCCTGGCCTATGTCATCGACAAGCTGTTCCGGCAAGCATACTTCGGTGATACGCAGGAGGCTCAGACCCGCGCGCTGAGCGACTTCGAGGCGAAGCTCTTTTGGACCCTTGTCGACCTCGTGTGCCACGTCGGGCGTGTTTCGAGCGAAGTCAAGGAGGCGATCTTCGGCTTACTCTCGCCAAACCTCGTCGGATCAGCTGCTTCGCCGACCGGCGCTCCCAGTACTGTCGACAAAGTGGCGGTCAAGCGTCTGATCGAGTTCTGCGACTTCTTCTCCAGCTACTACCTGATCATTGTCGAGGCACCGCTGCCGGTCGGCAGCCGGCTCATCCTTCGTTACTCGCGTACCATTCCGATCTACGAGCAGACTGCGACATTCACCGACCGGCTCCGCGTTCGCCTCGGGCTGAGCCCGTTCGGGTTCACGTACCCGCTCACGCTTCCGTTCGACGCCCACAGCTATCACTTCCGTATGCCGGCAGGCTCCGCGAGATTCCTGGTCGATCAGCGGTTGATCGATTCCCAGAACGGGCGCTCGGTGAATCAGGCAACGTATGCCGGCGAGAACCCCCGGCCATATCTGCGCCTCCGGCATCACTCCGGTCTGCCGTACGCTCATTTCTATACTCGTGGGCTGAACCAGGTGCCGCGTCACGACCTTTGGACGCGAATCGAATTCGACGAGGTTCCTCCGGGTGTCCTCGGCGGCGCGGCGGTCATTTCCACCACCTGCGCCATCTTGATCTGGTTCTTCACCCTGATACAACCGGGCCTTCGCGGGGTGAACACGAACACCGACATGCCGGCGCTCTTACTGGCGTTGCCGGCGTTCGCGGCGACGTTCGTCGGCCACTCGGCTGAACGTGTGCTGCGCTCCAGCATCGCCTCGTACGCCGGGCTTGCCATCGCCGGTGTGACTTCGGCCTGTAGCGCCCTTGTTTATATCGCGAATGCGAACCACAAATCGCTGTACACGATCAACCATTTCACGTTGTTCAACGGGCTTGTCCGCCTGAGCAACATCGACATCAGCTGGGTGATCCTGGCGCTGATAGCCTCGCTGTCCAGCGCCTATCTCGTCGAAGTGCTTCGTGACAAGGTTCGCTGGTATATGCGCATGCTCGAAAGGTGGCGTAAGTTAGCTTGACTAAAATGAAGCGCAGATTTATAATGAGCGCGGATATTAATACGAGAGATCGACGGTCATATTATGTTAGGCAGAAGGAACTCGGAAATGCCAACTCCTGAAGAATTATCGGCGGCGGGCGTGCACAAGTCTTATGCGCGATGGTTGCAGGGCGGTCCGCCGGCGGGCGAAGCCTTCGTGGACACCGGCGAGGCGAGCCCGGTGGACGTGCAGAAGATCCTCTGGCGACCCAACAGGGGCGAGCGGGCCGCACTGCGCGCGGGGATGGCTGCCGATGTCGCCCGTGTCAACCAGCTCTTCGACGAAGAGCGCTCGCATGAATACGCCACACGTATGACTGCACTTGTTGGCGAGCTGCTGACCAGCCATGGCATCGATCCGGAAAGCCTCGAAATACTACGGAACGTCGTCGAGCCGGCCGCAGAGTAGGCGGCTGTCCTCGACAAAGCAGCACCGCTGATGCGCAGCCAGCCAGCGGCGGTTCTGCTGGGAGCGAAGACGTCTGATCCGTCGTCACTGCGGTCTGGTCTGGAGGCGGACAGCGACTGTATATGGGGTGGCATGTGCGTTGTCGATGACACTTTGCTCGACCAGGCAGTGCTGCCATTGGGCAGAGGATTTCTCGATCATGGCCGTAAGCAGCTTCATGTGTGGCTCGGCGAGCAAGGCGAGCACCCGGTGAAGCGTGAAGCTTGTGCCGCGGCGCAGAGAGGATGAGGTCTCGCAGTCGCTCGGGGATTACGCGGATAAGAATCCGGGGGCATTGTCGCAACCTTGTGGTCAACCAATGTGAAGCCGACGGGGTGACTCTGACCGACGCGGGAAGCGAGCTCTTGGCTTGACACGAGAGTTTGTTGCTGGAATCGCCTTTACGACCTCCGCAACCATGCTCTGTGGAGCTATGCTGTCTGCGGGTACTCAATTGCTAACCAAGGGGGGTGTAGCTATGGGCTTCTTCAGCGGTGTGTTCAGCACGCTGAACGCGATCGGAAAATACAGCATGGCCCAGGACGAGGCGAAACGCTTGGTGGGACTGAGTGAAATCGTCGCCTGCCGGCAGCTCAAGGTCGCGTCGACGAAGGCTGATGCGGATGAGTGGAAGTACCTGATCTCGGCTCTGGATCAGCTTTCAACGTCGGAAAGCGGCCAAACGGCGAACTTTGCCGCACTGCTGGCGCAATATGCCGAAAATCTACGTGATCCGAACTGATCCATCGTACCCGTAAAGGGGAGGGCAGGTGGGCGGGGAGCGGTGAGGGGCCGGAGAAGATCGATTCTGGTATGAGCCCGCGACCAGCATACGGAATGTCATATCTGGGCATCCTGATTTCCGGGCTGACAGTCCGGATTCGGTTCCCGCCACTCGCTCGTTGAAGGGCCCATACAGACACCCTGTCGTCTGTATGGGCCCCTTTGGGCTTTTAGCCGGCCATGGACCTGCATCCGGTGCGCCAAAGCTACTGGATCACCGTTGACTTGGACGCCGTCACGCTTGCGTGATCGGTGAGCAGTAGCCGGGCGGGTGACTCATGCGGGTTGTCAGCGTGCACATTTACGGCTGCGATTTCTGTGCAACACACCAGATCCACGCGCCTGGGACTTTGCTTGCATGTCACGCAATGTGCTGAGACAGGTGGTGTGTGTTACGTGCTCTGAGGTGGTTGTGGTGCCCGGGGCGGTCGGACTGCGCGTCACCTTGCTTCGAAGGAGGCGCGGACGGAGCGTGGACGAGTGCGAGCCGTTGGGTCCTGAATCGGTGACGTGGAAGTACTTCGGGGACTGGCGCGGTCTGCTGCTGGGCTTGTGGATGGGAGTGTTGCAGAACATGCATCCGCAGGTGGCTGCCGGCGTGGAGCAGCACTCGCGGTTTCTCGACGAGCGATGGCAGCGGACCTTCAGGTCCATTTATCCCATCCTCGGAGTGGTTTACGACGGCTCGCACGCACGACGCACCGCCCGGCAGATCGTGGGCTACCACCACCACGTCAGCGGGACGGACGTGCGCGGACGGGGATACAACGCGCTCAACCGCTCACCCTTCTACTGGGCGCACGTCACCTTCGTCATGGCCAACGTGGTGATCGCCGAGAACTTCGGCTCAGGGTTCACGGACTCGCAGAAAGAGCGGCTCGCCCGCGAGAGTGTGCAGTGGTATCGGCTCTACGGTTTGCCGATGCAAGGCCTGCCGGGGGACTGGACAGAGCTTCGGGCGTACTGGGACACCACTTGTGCCACTGTGCTTGAGGACAGTGGCGCTGCCCGGGACGTGCTCGACATCGGGCGGATGCCCAAGCCTCCGCTCCTGGCGGTAGTGCCGGAGTGGTTGTGGCGGAGGTTGTGGGATCCGGTGAGCCGGGTGTTGTTGTGGATGACCGCCGGTCTGCTGCCCGCCCCCGCTCGTGAGCGGCTTGGTCTGCGGTGGTCTGAGCGCGACGCGCGAATGTTGCGTCTGGTCTGTCGAGCGGTGGCCGTGCTGTTCCTACTGCTTCCGTTCCGCCTGCGTTATCACCCGCGGGCTCGGGCCGGTTGGCACCGTGCTCGCGGCACGATTGCGGCCACCGCCCCGCTGGTGCACACGCCAGCGCGCAACCTGCCGCCACCGGAACGGCGGGCGTACCCCAACCATTACACGGGCAATAGCGATCAGCGGCGGGCGTTGCGGGAGTGATGGTTCGTTCAACTGGAGAGAGTCATGGGCCCCTCTTCGAACTTGACTGTGGCCGGTGGCGCAGGGGCGGTCGACGCGTAGCGGCGGGCGAGCCTACAGCCGCACATAAGGCCACGGTCACGTTCGAAGAGCCCATGGTACGGAGCTGGCCGTCGGTGGCCGTGGTGAGCCGGGCACGGTCTTTTGCTGGGGGATCGGACCGTGCCCGGCGCCGGATTTCCACACGTCGTACCGTCCGGCTGATGTTCGGGCGGTGCACCATCTTCTGCGGCTGCCAGGGAAGGGCCCTGACGGCGCGCCGCCCGCCGGAAGCGACGTTGACGACGGTACTTCCGGCATCCCCTTGTTTCCGCAGCACGGGGATACCGCAATTCTGGTGCTGCACCGGCGATGCAGGCATCGGATCAGTGCACAGATGATCGGTCGGAGGATTGTGCCGATGTAATGCAACCTGGGGGCGGTGGATAGGACCGAGGACGAGGGTGGTGGGTTGTCGGCGGCGAGTGGCGGGGTTATGAGCTTCCTGCTATGCGGTGTTGTAAGCGGTGTTGTGGGCGTGCCTTGTGGAAGTGGGGCAGGTCTGTGCTCGCGGACAGTGCCTGGCGCGGGATCGACCGATCACCCTGGTACCTCGATCGCCTTTCGTTCTGGACCGGGACCGGGATCGGGCTTTGGCCGGCGGGATCGGTTCGGATCACGGCGCGGGACCAGCCATTGAGGACCAGCGATGACCAACGCCCTCTCCACGCCGCGCGCGGTGCTCGCCGCCGTGGCCCGGGAGCTGGCGGACGACCTGCCGGACCTGGCGCGGCGCGCGGTGGCGGTGATAACTCGGCGCG
>NZ_DASYZI010000321.1:0-7866 GCF_035946395.1 Actinocrinis sp. | reverse complement strand
GTCTGGAACACCATCTTCGTCCAGTAGCTCACCGAGTCGTGCGGCGCGGACAGCGCGCCGATGCCGGTCACCGCGAAGAAGGAGACCACCGTGGTCGCCGCCGCGCGCCACTGCCGCCGGGCCAGGAAGTAGAGCACGAAGACCCCGGGCGTGAGCTTCATCGCGGCCGCCGCGCCGACCAGCGCCCCGCGTGGCCAGCCGAGCGGCCGGCCGGCCACCCGCCACCAGGTGCCCGGCATCAAGCAGTCGAACGAGACCAGGGCCATCAGGACGACATTGATCTGACCGTATGCCAGATTGGTGCGCACCGGTTCGAGCAGCGCGGCGAGCGGCAGCAGCCACAGGGCGAGCCGCCAGGAGCGGCGCGGACCGGTGAGCCCTGCGGTGCGCAGGAAGAGCGCGATCACCGCCGCCATCAGCCCGAGGGTCACCGCGGTTATCACGATTCCCGCCAGCCGCGCCGAGACGACCGACAGCGGGGCCATCACCACGGCGGAGATCGGCGGGTAGGTGAAGCCGAGGTTGAGCCCGTTGCTGGTCGGCGGAAGCTGGCCGTACAGGTCGCGGCCGGTCAGCCACGCGTGCCCGCCGAGGCGGTAGACGTCCAGGTCGATCCGATAGACGTCGAAATTCAGCCTGCCGTTGGCGACCGTGATCAGCGAGACGGCGAAAACCAGCAGGACGAGGCCGCACAGGGCTGCGGTGCTCCCTATGCTGCGCGTTCTCCGGGCGGGGCTCCGCCCTTCCCGCAAAACAGCCACGCTACGCGCCCCCATGGTGCCCGACGACCCCGCTTGTCCACGTGGTGCGTTCCGATCTCTGAGCGGATCGATGCTATCCGAAGCGGTCGGCGGCGTGCGGAGGCGCCCGCGACGTCGAGCCGGGAATGTACAGCGGGTATCATGGCTTGTTGGTTAGTGTAGCTAAGTAATTGCGGCCGAAATGATTGCCACGCACGGCGACCGCACACCGCCGCCGACGCGATCCGTCCATGACTTATGTATGCAGGACAGACACCTTGTCCGAGTCGAGCAGTCGCCGCTGTCAGCTGATCCTGGCCATCTGCTGTATGAGCCTGTTCATCGTCGCGAACAACACCTCGCTGGTGGTCCTCGGCGTCGCGTTGATCGGCACAGTCGCCGTCGTGCAGGTTCACGGCCCGATGCGGCAGGGATTCAGCAAGGCGAGCCACGCCGGTTGGGCGATCGTGGCGGGCTGCGGTCTGATCATCCTGATTCTCGCCGTCCTGACCACGGGGGAGCGCGCCAAGGCGAGCGCCGAACGTACGGCAGCCCTGCTCCCGGACACCTACTCCGCAGCCGTGGCACCGCGCGCGAAGAGCGGGACGAGCGACACGGAGGTCGCCGACCCTGAGCCAGTGGATACGGTGCCAGCGGACACGGTGCCAGCAGATACAGTGCCACCAGGCACGGTGCCGATGGGCGTGACCTCCAACGTCGGCGCCGACGGATCGCCGGACACCACGACGCGGTAAGCCTGGCCGGGCTTGCCGGTGATCGTCACCGCGGAGGCGACGCCGAGCCGCGTATCGGCTGCCTCGCCTGGCCGCTGCACCACGGCTACCTGCGTCCCGGGCGCCGTGATCGTCACTGTGACCATTGAGCTCCGGGCGGCGTCGATGATCTTCGACGCGATGTAAAGCGTGCTGCCGAGGAAGTCGTCTCCGGCGCCGAGCGGCTGGCCGAGGACCGCCCCGATGACGGTCTCGTCCCGGCCGCCGACCGTCATCGTCGCCGCGAACAGCAGGCAGCCGCCGGCGCTGTCGGTCGAGCCGGTCTTCACGCCGATCACGCCGTTCTCGCCGACCAGCTGATTGAAGTTCTTGATGGTGCCCTCGACCGGGATGTCCGCGGTCCGCAGCCCGACGATCGAGCGGAAGCTCGCCGACTGCATCGCCGTCTCGGCGAGCTTGATCTGGTCGGGCGCGGTGGAGACGGTCGACGGATCGAGGCCCGAGGGGTCGGTGTAGGTGGTGTGCGTCATGCCGAGCCGCTTCGCGGCCTGGTTCATGGACGCCACGAAGTCCGAGACGGAGCCGGCGTCCCAGCGCGCCAGGATCTTCGCGACGTTGTCGGCCGAGGCGAGCATCAGCGCTTCGAGCGCGTCGCGCTCGCTGATCTGCTCGCCTGCGTAGATCTTGACCAGCGACTGGCCCTGCCTCAGCTCGCTCCCGTAAGCGGCAGCCTCCGACGCGCGCACCGTGATGGCTGGGCCCGCGTCCCCGTCGGCGAGCGGGTGATCGGCGAGGACCAGGTACGCGGTCATCGTCTTGGCCACGCTGGCGATCGGGACCGGCGTGCCGACGCTCCCGGACGTGCCGAGGGAGCCGACGCCCTCGATCTCGACGGCCGCCTGCCCGATGCCCGGCCACGGGATGCCCGGCGCGGCGCCGGGGATCGTGAAGCTGGCGGAAATCTGCTGCACGAGCGTCGGCGCAGGGGGTACCGGAATGCGGAACGGCTTGCCGCTGTGCGTGGCCGTCCCGGTGAAAACCGAGTGCTCGCGCACGGCGCGGAACGCGGCCCAGCCGATGACGAGCACGCAAAGCGCCAGCAGGAACGCGATGACCCTGACGCCGAGCCGCCGATCCGCAGCGTGATCCCGCGCACCATAGTTCTGTGAGTTCTGCGGACTGCGATCCCGCGCGCCGTCATCCCGCACAGGTTCATCCAACGCAGCGTCGTCCAAGACGGTGGCATCCAACGCGGCGTCACCCAACGCAGCGCGTTTCTGCCCGCTGTCACCCTGGTCCTGCTCGCCTTGGCTCTGCTTGCCTTGGTCCTGCTCAGGGCGGCTCTGCTCACCGTCGCCGTCGCTCGCACGTTCGACCGGCGTGTCCGGCTGCTCCACGGCAGTGCTGTCCATCCGGCTTGGGCCTCCACCGCGTAGAGCCGTTCTCCCCTGCGACTTCTCATCGTGGACGCCCGAGTCCCGGGCTTGGTTGCAGGTGACAGGCCCGGTCGTCCGAGGCTACACGCTAGCCGACGTACCGGCGGTCATCGTACTGGCCGAAGCGCCGGGTGGCAGCAGGCGCAGCCCCGGCGTCGGGCCCCGCTCGATCAGACGCCACAGGGCCGCGGTGTCGGCATGTTCGACGAGCGCGTCCGCGAGCCGGTCGTACTGCGCCTGCCGCGCCGCCGCGAAGCCGGTGTCCGGAGCGGGCGTGAACGAGCATCCGGCGCGCTCGGCGGCCCATCGCAGAAAGGCTCTGCGATATTCGTCCGACTCCAGCGAGCCGTGCCACAGCGTGCCGACTACGTTGCCTGATACGCAGCCGTCCACCGGATCGCCGGCCGCGTCGGTGAACAGCGGTTCGCCGCCTCGCCGGGTGACCAGGCCGTGGTGGATCTCATAACCCGTAGTCACCTTCTTGCCGAGGCCGATGCCGCGCGGCCGGGCCAGGGTCTTGCGATCGGCGAAGCCGGTGGACACCGGCAGCAGACCGAGCCCGTCGACGGTCCCGGCCCGGCTCTCCACCGGATCGTCGATGCTCTCGCCGAGCATCTGGTATCCGCCGCAGATGCCGAGGACCGCCCCGCCCCGGGCGGCGCGCCGCCGCAGCGCCTCGGCGATGCCGCGTTCGCGCAGCCATCGCAGATCACTGACGGTTGCCTTGGTCCCGGGCAGCACGACCAGATCCGCCTCGGCGATCCCGCGCGGACCGCTCGTGAAGGAGACCTCGACTCCGGGCTCCAGCATCAGAGCATCGACGTCCGTGAAGTTCGAGACCCGCGGCAGCTGCACCACGGTGACGGCGAGCGGCTCGCGGCCGTACGGCTCGGCGCGGCCGAACGTCGCGGGGCGGCCCTCCAGCGTGAGCGAGTCCTCGGCGTCGAGCCATATGTCGCGCAGGTACGGCAGCACGCCGAGAACCGGCCGGCCGGTGTGGCCCTCGATCATCCGAAGACCGGGCTCCAGCAGCGCCGGATCTCCGCGGAACCGGTTGACGAGGAACCCTGAGATCAGAGCCTGGTCTCCGGCCTCCAGCAGCGCCACCGTGCCGTGGAACGCGGCGAAGACCCCGCCGCGGTCTATGTCGCCGACCACGACCACCGGCAGGTCGCGTGCGCGCGCCAGGCCGAGGTTCGCCAGGTCGCCCTCGCGCAGGTTGATCTCCGCCGGCGAGCCCGCACCTTCGCAGACCACGACGTCGTAGCGCGAGCGCAGGTCGTCGAAGGCGTCGAGCACCGTGCCCAGCAACTGTTTCTTCAAATCCTGATACGAAAGGGCGTCCGTGTCGGCCACCGCCCGGCCGAGCACCACCACCTGGCTGGACCGGTCGCCACCCGGCTTCAGCAGCACCGGGTTCATCGCCGGCTCCGGTTCGGCTCCGGCGGCGGCGGCCTGCATCGCCTGCGCCCGGCCGATCTCCGCCCCCGCCCCGGTGCGCGGATCGACGCAGACTGCTGAGTTGTTCGACATGTTCTGCGCCTTGAACGGCGCGACCCGCACCCCCTCGCGGGCGAGCCACCGGCAGATCGCGGCCGTCAGCACGCTCTTGCCGGCGTCCGAAGTCGTGCCGGCCACCAGCAATGACCCGTGGCCGTGCCGGCTGCCGGCAGCAGTCACCGTTTGCGTCCTCTGCGACCCGCACCGGCACCCCGTATCGCCAGCGCCCCGGCCGACAGCAGCACGACCGCCGCCGTGGATACAGCCGACGAGAGCCGGTTCGCCCGCGCGATGTCGAAACCGCGCGGGCTGCGCCCCATGCCCAGATAGGGCCGATGCTCGATCCCTGATTCGTAGACGTTGGTGCCGCCGAGCCGCAGGCCGAGCGCGCCGGCCGCCGCCGCTTCGCATCGTCCCGCGTTCGGGCTCGGATGCTTAGCACCGTCGAGCCGCAGCGTGCGCCACGCCTCCTGGCGTGAGCCGCCGACCTTCGGCGCCACGACGGCGGTCAGCGCCCCAGTCAGCCGGGCCGGCGCCAGGTTCAGCGCGTCGTCGAGGCGCGCCGAGGCCCAGCCGAACCGCGAGTAGCGTTCCGAGCGGTGGCCGACCATGGCGTCGAGCGTGTTCGCGGCCCGGTACGCCAGCAGCCCCGGAACGCCCGCGACCGCGCCCCAGAACAACGGCGCGACCACCGCGTCCGAGGTGTTCTCGGCCACCGACTCCACGACGGCGCGCGCGATCTCGCGCTCGTCCAAACCGCGCGGATCCCGGCCGCACAGCCGGGGAAGCCGCTCGCGCGCGCCTTCGAGGTCCCCTGCTTCGAGCAACTCGCCGATCGCTGCGGCCTCACGCCGCAGCGACGCCGCCCCGACCACGCTCCACGTCGCCGCCGCTATCGTCGCCACCGCCGCGACAGGCCGCCCGCGCGAACCACGCGTCGTGACGTACCCGAGCACCACCGAGCCCCCGACGCACACGGTGGTGAACAACGCTCCGCGTGCCCGCGAGTCTTGGTAGATGTTGCGCTCCAGGGCATTGGCCGCGTGCCCGAACAAGGCCACCGGATGGCCACGGCTGGGGTCGCCGAGAAACGAGTCGGCCACGTATCCTGCGGCGAGTCCGATCGCCAACGCGGAACCTGAAGACCTTCTGAGCACGTTCAGCACCCTACCGTCAGCCCGCACGCGACAGGCGCGACAATAACTGAGTGCACGGTGACAACCAACCGTCCGGTGACAGTCGACCGTCGGCCGGTAACGGATCCGACTACGACCTCAGCCACCACGGCGACGTGGAGGTCAGCGCCGGGCTGGTCGATCTGGCGGTCAACGTCCGCATTCCGCGCCCACCGCAGTGGCTGCTCGAACGTATCGTCGCGTCGCTGTCCGACCTCGCCGCATACCCCGACCCGGTGCACGCCACCGAAGCCGTCGCACGTCGGCACGGCCGTGACCCGGACCAAGTACTCCTGACCTCCGGCGCCGCCGAAGCGTTCGTACTCATCGCGCGTTCGACCACGGCCCGGCGTCCGGTCGTCGTGCACCCCCAGTTCACCGAGCCCGAGTCCGCGCTACGCGCCGCAGGCCACCACGTCGAGCGCGTGATCCTCTCTCCGATCGACGGCTTCGCCCTGGACCCGGCGCGCGTGCCCGACGAGGCCGACCTCGTCCTCCTCGGCAACCCGACGAACCCGACGGCCGTGCTGCACGGCGCGGAAACGATCGCCGCGCTCGCCAAGCCGGGCAGGATCCTGGTCGTGGACGAGGCGTTCATCGACGCCGTCCCCGGCGAGCCCGAGTCGCTCGCGGCACGAGGCGACGTGCCGGGCCTCGTCGTCATCAGGAGCCTGACGAAGACCTGGGGCCTCGCCGGACTGCGCATCGGCTGTCTGCTCGCCGAGCCCGCCACTATCAGGCTGCTGCATTCGGCGCAGCCGCTGTGGTCCGTCTCCACTCCGGCGCTCGCGGCGGCGCTGGCGTGCAGCGAACCGCACGCTCGAGCGCAAGCCGACCGTCTCGCGCACGAGGCCGCACGCGACCGCCGCTACCTGGAACGCCGCCTCGCCGCTCTCCCTGGCGTGACCCTCCCCGCCGCCCGCCCACCCGATGCCCCGCGCGCGCCCTTCGTCCTGCTCCAGATACCGGGAGCGGACAAGATCCGGATGAAGCTGCGGGAAAGCGGCTTCGCAGTGCGCCGCGCCGACACCTTCCCCGGGCTCGGGCCTGACTGGCTGCGCATCGCCGCGCGCACCCGCCCCGTGACCGACGCCCTGATCGCCGCCTGGCCACGCTGATCCACAACAAACCAGCCCAGCAGCCAGCCCAGCCTAGCCCGGCCCCCGTCACGGACCTGCGTCGAACGCCCCAGGCGGTCCGATCGCCGCCGTCAGCAGCGTCGAGTTCGGCAGCAGGATCGTCCCGTTGTCGGTGACCAGCTTCACGTACGTCAGGTTCATGTCCGCGATCAGCCCGGTCAGCACGCCGCCGAGCGGCCCGGACCGCAGCGAGACCTCGTCGCCGATCGCGAAGGGCCTGGTCAGCAGCAGCATCAGTCCGGCGAACAGGTTGCCGAGCGCCTGCTGTGCCGCGATGCCGAGAATCACACCGGTGACCGCGCCGCCGACCAGCAGACGCTCGACCGGCACGTTCAGCGCGCCGAGCGTGCCGAAGATGACGACGACGTACCCGGCCAGCAGGCTCACCCAGCGCAACCCGTTGCGCCGGTTGTCGCCGAGGCTGGGCGGCACCGTCTTGAGGATCTCGTTGGTGGTCATCCGGACCGCGACCACGCCGAAGACCAGGAACACCACGGCGCCGACGGCCGCGGCGATCTGCCCGAGCCCCTCGTGCCGAGTGAAGAACGCGAGATGCGCGTTGTTATTGCTGCTGAGCACGCCGCCGGAGATGTAAGTCAGGCCGAGCCCGGCGAGGGCCAGCACAGAGACGAGCAGCGCACGCCGGAAGTTCGCACTTATCGCGTTGCTCAAGGCCGCCAGCGGCGAGTGCTCGTCCGGCTCAAGCTGGTGCACCCGCGAGCCGGCCTGACCCCCTGGCCCGGCCCGCCCCTCTTGTTCCGCCTGCTGCCCAGCCGCCTGCTTCGCGCCAGCCCGCGCAGCCACAGGCGCCGACCCCTCGCTCACCTGCCGACCCTGAGCCGCCGCTTCAGCCTCAGCGGCCTCAGTGACCAGACCCGCCTCCGCCTCTGCCCGCGTTCCCGGCGCCGACTTGTTGGGCAGTCCCAGTCCACGTTCCGGCTGCCTGCGGGTTGGGTGGCCACTCATCGCCGCTCCCTTCCGCCGTACGGCTTCTGGCGGTTGATCACTTTACGTCCAGTCATCTCGCCGGTGCCATGACGGCCCGGTTTCGATCACGCGCGAACAAAGCCGCGTCCGGTGTGAGAATGGACATGACGACAAAGCTCGACGCAGGTCGGCGACAACGGCGACGGCAGCGTCAA